>QMTN01000042.1 GCA_003651105.1 Thermoplasmata archaeon | reverse complement strand
ATATCGCGGTTGGAGATGACAGGATAACGAATGTTGATCTGAAAGAAGGGCAAAAGGTGGCTTTGAACGCGATTATAAGGCCTGGGACCGGAGAAATGCACGCGAAATGGCAAAGTGCAGTTGTCTGTGGCTATAAGAACGTTCCACATGTGAGTATCACAGATTGTAATGACTGTGCCAGGTGCGTGAGTATCTGCCCGCGGGATGTCTTCAGGCTTGTAGATGGACGCGTTATGATCGGAGATGATATCAACTGCTCTTACTGCAAGCTGTGCCTGGATGTATGTGAGCTTCAGGGTATTGTAATCGAGGAGGAGCCAGATGCGTTCCTCTTCACGCTTGAGACCGATGGTGGGATGAGCGCAAGCATGACGATCGCGTATGCAATCCATCTGCTCAAGGAGCGAGCGATCAGGTTGAAGTCCGCACTTGAGAATCTCGCCCATTGAGTTTGATCCCTGTGATCGTGGATATGTTCTTCTCCTGCATCACAACCCCGATTGTTCTTGATGCATACTCGATCATGGGTTCTCTCAACGAAACAACGATGAACTGTGTCCCATTTGATAGCTTCCTGATCATTCTCGCGACCTTCTCGACGTTCGCACCATCGAGCATCATATCCACCTCATCCAGCACATAGAAGGGTGCTGGCCGGTATCGCTGGATTGCAAACAGGAGAGCAAGTGCCGTAAGGCTTTTCTCCCCACCAGATAGTGCCTCTAACCGCTGGAAGGGTTTTCCTGCCGGTTGAACTTTGATCAGCATCCCCCCTTCAAATGGATTATCGGGTGATTCGAGTATAAGCTCCCCTTCTCCATCAGATAGCTCTCTGAAGACCTCCTTGAAGTTCTGATTTATCGCATCAAACGTCGCGAGAAAAACCTCGCACTTCCGACGTTCATACCCCTCAATCCGATCAATGATCTCTTCCCGCTCCTTTGAGAGT
The DNA here is from genome assembly GCA_003651105.1 of Thermoplasmata archaeon. Taxonomy (GTDB): domain Archaea; phylum Thermoplasmatota; class E2; order DHVEG-1; family B18-G2; genus B18-G2. The sequence continues at coordinate 4,217 of QMTN01000042.1, read as the reverse complement.
GTCTTCCTGCGGCGCATCATCTCTCTGGATCGGGACTCGACCTCCCTGAACTCGTCTATCGCCCTCATATTGACAGGCTCAAGCAGATGCATCTCCTCTTCAATCTCTCTGATCCTCCTTCTGATCGTATCAGGGTCTTCGATACTGGTCTCATCCAGACTGAGATCGATCTCATCTATCCTCTCCCTGAGGGATGATATCTCTGATGAAATTCCCTCTTTGATCCTCTTAAGATCGGAGATTGCACCATCAATCCGTTCACGCCTCAGCTTTAAGCCCTCGATCTCCTCCCGAAGGAGCATTACCCTCTCAAAACCCTCCTTGAATCCACTCTTCAGATTCGAAATCTCTTCTTCGAGGGCTTTCTCCCGCTCATGCATGGCTGAAAGCTCGCTCTCAAGTACCTCTATCCTGGATTCATTCTCCTCGATCTCATCCATCTCGTGGAATATAGAGCCATCCAGCTCTCTCAACCGCTCCTCTCCTTCGGCGATCTGCCTCTCAAGGTGCTCCTGTTCAAGCGTGGTGGACTTAAGCGAGAGATCAAGCTCCTGAATCTTGCTCTCAATAATTCTGATCTCCTCAGAGATCTCACGTTCCCTCTTTGAAAGCTCTGATATCCTTGATATCCTCAAACTGGACTCAAGATCTTCGATCTCACGCTCAAGCTCAGATATTTTCCCGGTAGATTGGGAGATGGCTCTCTCAAGCTGGGAAATCCGCTCCTTTTCCCCCTTCTCATCAAGGTTCTCAAGCCTGCTTCTGGCCTCATTCAGCAAACGCTCAACCTCCCTCATCTCAACCTGTGCCCTATTTGTCACACTGCCCAGCCTGAATATCTCATCCTTGAGCAATCTGCTCTGATTTTCAAGCGCCCTCATCTTCTCAAGGCACTCGCGTCTGCGAGACTCGAGTACCGCAACCTCTTCTCGAAGCTTCAATAACCCATCCTCAAGACTGCTTGTGAACCTGAACCGGGGTCTTGGAGGTGCACCACCTGTCATCACACCACTCTTCTCGATGATATCCCCATCGAGTGTAACAGACCGGAACCTATCCATCAGGCGTCTCCCATCCTCGATCGAGTCCACGACGAGTGTATCCCTGAAGACATGCCAGAAAGCCCGTCTGAAGATGGGATCGTACCTGATCAGGTTGATTGCAAACCCAATCACACCTTTCTCCTTTGGAAGTGGAGGTAGTACCCCATCCTTAAGCTTGTTTAAGGGTAAAAATGTTGCACGACCTTTTTTCATCCGCTTGAGATGCTCTATTGCGTGCTGGGCATCAAGGTCAGTATCGACCACGAGATACTGCATCTTCCCCCCGGCTGCAGCCTCAAGCGCAACTGCAAACCGCTCATCTACTTCTCCAAGCTCCGCTATCGTCCCATAGACGCCCTCAAGCTGATGCGACCTTACAGCCTCCATAATGCATCTCACACCCTCACTGTACCCCTTAAACTCTTTTTCAGCCCTTATCTGTGCCTCAATCTTCATAATCTTCCGTTCTAAGGCTCTTATACCATCTTCAGTCTCACTGAGCCTGGATCGTTCAAACTTTATCCTGTTCTCATTCTCCTCAAGCTCTTGAGATAGCTCTTTCATCCTTCTCGATCCATCAACAACCTCTTTACGTTTTTCATCAAGCTGATCCTCAAGATCCTTTATTTGATCAGAGATCAGATTAAGCTCATCAGACCTTCTTCTCATTCTCTCAAAGAACATCTCCTGTTCCATCAAAAGCTCGTTTTTAACTCGCAACTCCCTCTCAAGCTCATCGCGCAGGGTGAATAACCTCTCTCTCGCATCCTTAATTCTTGAATCTGTGGATTCAATCTCATCCTTTATCCTCTCAAGAACTGCGAGCTTATCATCCAGAAGATCTTTTAACTCTTCCCTTCTCATCCGAACTTCATCAAGGTGATTCAGTATCTCCTCAAGCCCTGAACGGGTTGAATTAAGCTCTCCAAGTATTTTGCTCTTCTGCGCCTTTAAATCATTAATTCTCTCTTTTTTAAGCTCTATGATCATTTTATGCTGATTAATGGATTCAACAACCCTTTCAATCTCTTTTTTAAGATCCAGCCACTCTCTCTCCTGCTTTTGTATAACCTGGACCTCGTACTCGTCAAGCTCTGACTGCAACTCCTCCATTTCAGCTGTTTTCTCAGATATACTTCCTGAAATCAGTTTAAGCTTCTCCAATCGCTCATCTATTGAGCTCTGAATATCATCCAGCTCCCTCTCCTTGGTGATCAGGGTTGCAAGAAGCAACTGAGCCTCGCACCTTCTTCTCTCGTTTCTCAGTTTCTCATACTCCAGTGCACGATCTCTTTCCTTCTCAAGGCGTTTGGACCTGTTGAAGAGCTCCTCTAAGATTATATCCAATCTATCTATCTTCCTTCTAACCTCTTCAAGCTCTTCAAACGCTTTTTCTTCCTTCTCATCAAACTCTGCCACACCAGAGATCTCATCTATGATTTTTCTACGCTCAATCGGGCTCATATTTAATATTCTGGTTACATCCCCCTGCATTATAACGTTGTAGGAGTTAGGAGTTACAGAAGATCTTGTCAGGAGGTCCTGTATTTCTGAAAGGCTGCATGGCCTCCCATCGAGATAATAGTAACTGTAATACCCCTTATCTGTCTTTTTTATCCTCCTTGAGATCGTTACAACATCTCTGTCAAGAGGGATGGTACGATCATGGTTCTCAAAGTGCACGCTCACCTCGGCATGGTCCAGCCCATCTCCGTTCCCGGAGTTATAGATGAGATCCGTCAACCTCTCTGCTCGCATGTCCCTTGAACTGGAGAGCCCAAGTGTGAAGAGGATGGCATCCACCACATTACTCTTTCCGCTGCCGTTTGGCCCGGAGATTACTATGAACTCATCAAAGAGCGGTATATGGGTCTCATCCTTGAATGACTTGAAGTTCTTAAGGTATATACCCTTGATATACACATCCATCCCCTGCTCGATATTAAAACCTGATTATATATTAAGTTTGCATCCTGGAAATCAAAACTTTTAAATATGGCAATAAAGATCTGTGCACAGGTGATTTTATGAACAGTTATGAGAGAGTGATGGCAGTACTGGAAGGTAGGAAGGACGAGGTGGATCAGATACCATGTGTTAATACAGTCTCCACCGCAACTATAGAGTTCATGGAAAAAGAAGATGCGTTCTGGCCAGATGCACACAAGGATCCTGAAAAGATGGCAAGACTCGGTGCTGCAGCACACAAGTACTGTGGTCTTGATAATATCACGATACCCTTTGATATGACCGTTGAGGCTGAGGTTTTCGGTGTACCGATAGACTTCAGAGAGAAGGCTGCGAAGAAGGGGAGGTACCTCTGGCCTGGTGCAAAGCGATCTGTGGCAGAGTCCCCTGATATGATCTATATCCCTGATGATATCCCGAACACAAAGCGCGTTGCAGTAATATCGAAGGCTATCAAGATCCTGAAGGAGCAATACGATGGTAAAGCGGTGGTAAATGTCTTCATGGTACCTCCATTTACCGCGTTAAGCAGCTACATTGTCGATACGATAAAGTTCATGATGGCAATGAAGTCAGACCCACAGCTTGTTCATGCTTTCATGGAGAAGCTTACCCCACCATTCATCGAGATGGCAAACACGTACGCAGACGCCGGTGCGGACATGATAACGCTCCATGACATGGGTGCACCATGTGATAATATCTCCCCGGACCAGTTCGAGGAGTTTGTCAAGCCTTATCTGACGAGGATCCTCGGAGAGATCAAGGTTCCAACCGTCCTTAACATCTGTGGAAGGACCGAGCCGATCATCGGAAAGATGGTCGAATGTGGTGCAAACGCGATTGCAGTCGATGAGAGGGATTCGATCGCAAATGTGAGGGCTGCTGCAGATGAGATCAAGCCAGGGTATCCGATCATCGGTAACATTGCACCGAAGAAGGTGATATATCAGGCGCCACCGGAAGTGATTAAAGAGCAGGTGAAGACCGTAATCGAGCAGGGTGTTGATATGGTCGCTCCTGGATGTGACTTCTGGATACAGACACCATCGGAGAAGATTAAGGCAATGGTTGATGCAACCGCGGAGTTTGGTAAGCGGTAAGTAAAATAGATAAGTTTATAAATGGTAAAAGGAAGGGTAGATGAGTTATATCGTATCGATTCAAGGAGTGATGTAAGATGGGAGAGATGACCAAAGAGGAGTT
>QMTN01000041.1 GCA_003651105.1 Thermoplasmata archaeon | reverse complement strand
GTTTTCGAGAAGGTTTCTCATCCTTTCCAATACACGTGGATCATCATCAACGACCATGATCGTTCTTATCATCGGTCAACCAAATCTCGGAAAGGTTATTAAGGTTGCGCTTACGAAGGCTTAAAACCCATGGTGGTGATGTTTTCAACTTGGGCACCGCTCAGCACAGCAATTCCATCGAATCATTTAAAAACGGCAAGATGATTCTGGTCTCACCAAGGGAGGTATGATCATGGTGTTTGATCCGCAGGATAACATCTTCATGCTGGCGGGTCCAGTTAAGATGCACCCGAGGGTTCTCAAGGCAATGAACACCCCCGCAATAGGTCACAGAAGTCCGGAGTTCACCGAGATCAACAGGGAACTCAGAGAGCTGACCCAGTATCTATTTCAGACCAAGAACGATGTAGCTATACTCAGTGGATCTGGTACAGCGGGTATGGATGCAGCGATGGCAAACCTCCTTGATAAGGGAGAGAAAGCCTTAACTATAAACAACGGGAAGTTCGGAGAGAGGATGGGACAACTAGCAAGGATGTACGGCGAGTGCATAGAGCTCAAGTATCCGTGGGGATCACCACCCGACCTTGGAGAGATAGAGGAAGTGCTCTCAAAAGAGGACATCAAGGTCGTTGCGTTCGTTCACAATGAGACGAGTACCGGACTGACCAATCCCCTGCCCGAGATAGCAAAGCTTGCCCACAAATACGGTGCACTACTTGTGGTTGATGGTATAACGAGCGTTGGGGGAATAGATGTTCCGGTTGATAAGCTTGGTATAGATATCTGTATAACCGGCTCCCAGAAGTGCATCGCCGCCCCAGCTGGGCTTGCTCTTCTATCCGTATCCGAGAGAGCCCTGGAGGCGATGCATGATAAGAAAACCTATTATCTTGATCTGAAGAAACACGTTGAAAAGCTCAGGGAGGGGCAGACGCCGTATACTCCGGCAACCCATCTCCATCTTGCACTGCTCGAAGCCCTTAGGATGCTGAAGGAAGAGGGCTTAGAGAACAGGATAAAGAGAACCACCAGGATAGCGAATGCATGCAGAGCTGCAATCCATGCGATGAACCTCGAGCTGTTACCTGATGAGAGGTACGCATCGAATACGGTAACCGCGATAAAGTATCCGAAGGGCATAGCTGATAAGGATATAAGAGGGAGGTTGAAGAAGGAGTACGGTATCGTCATAGCTGGTTCTCAGGCTCCTCACAAGGGTGAGTTCTTCAGGATAGGACACATGGGTCTGGTTCAGTTCAGGGATCTCCTTGCAACCATAGCATGCCTGGAGGTTGTCTTTGCAAAGGCGGGATGGAAGTTCGAAAGAGGTGCGGGTGTTGCTGCGGTAGAAGAGTACATGTAGCTCTAGGCTTTCCTTCTCCTTATGAATAGTACCGCGTCCAGGAATGCTGCCAGTATACCCGTGATGTAGATCATATCAAAGATGTTGGCTCCTCCTATGGAAGCGATCGTTGGCTTTCCGGGATCAAAGGATAAAAGCTCTGGAAGATGGAAGAGATCAGCACCTATGAGCACGCCCATGGCTCCACTGAGGTAAGCGGTTGGCGCCGCCTTCCTGGGCTCATTTATGTAGAGTATAGCAGCTAGAGCGCCAGCTATCATCCCTGGAACGAGCCATTTCGGAAAAGGTGAAACTATACCCCTGTTCACATCCGGATAAGTGACATGATATGCAAAGATACATACTGCAAGCAGGGCTATGAGAACCTTAGGGAGGGATAACCTTCTCTTTATCAGAAGGTAAAGGGAGATGATTATCGGTATCACACCGCCACCGATATTGATGCAGACTATCCAGTTGTTGTAGGTGAAAAGGTAGAAGTTTGATATGTCTACGCCACAGATGTATATGGGTTGTCTGAACATCAGGGTTATAAGAAGGATCATCACAGCCTCAAAGGCTGAGAAACCCATCTCCTTGAAGGCTCTGGTATAGATCAAGAATGCGATGTAAACCATGAAAACAAATACCAGTAGAAACAAGAGATACCCAAACAGGTAGGCTGTCAGGATTCCATTCATCATCTCACAGGATATGGATACCATTTATAAACCCTTGGTGGTATTCATCCAGATATGGAGATGAGGATCGATCTCAGCTTCTTCAGGGAGAACCACTTCAAAAGAAAGAGATGCAGATCGTGCGGGTCCTTCTTCTGGACCCTAGATAGAGATAGGGATCTGTGCGGTGATCAACCATGCGTTGATTTCTCCTTCATAGGCGAACCCCTCACAAGAAGATCTTATACCGTGAGCGGGATGAGGAACGAGTTTCTCGGTTTCTTTGAAAGAAATGGTCATGAAAGGATAGATCCGTATCCGGTCGTTGCGAGATGGAGAAAGGATATCTATCTGACCATAGCGAGTATAGCTGTTTTTCAGCCCCATGTCACATCTGGACTATCCAAACCACCGGCAAATCCTCTGGTTATCTCTCAGCCGAGCATAAGGTTGAACGATCTCGAAGAGGTTGGTGTATCCGGTAAACATCTGACCATCTTTGAGATGATGGGACATCACGCTTTCAACAGCCCTGAGGAACACATCTACTGGATGGAGGAAACCATCAGGTACTGCCATGATTTCTTGACGAGAATTCTTGGTATAGACGAGAGGGAGATAACTTACAAGGAATCGATGTGGGAGGGAGGAGGCAACGCGGGGCCATGCCTCGAGGTGCTGGCTGGAGGGTTAGAAATAGCCACGCTCGTCTTCATGAACATGGTGGAAAGTGCAAAGGGAAGGATTAAGATCGGTGGAAAAAGGTATGCGGAGATGGACATGAAGGTAGTTGATACAGGTTATGGTCTGGAAAGGCTAACATGGATATCAAGGGGCACCGATACCATCTACGATGTGCTCTATCCTGAGGTTATCGATCACATCTCTGGAGTTTCCGAGAAGATAGATAGGCATCTCATCTATGCTCTTGCTGATCACTCCAAGTGTATAGCCTTCATGCTCGGTGATGGCATAGTTCCATCAAACGCAAAGGCGGGATACCTTGCGAGGCTGATGATAAGGAGAGCCCTCAGGTTCATGAGGATTCTCGGAATAAGAGAAGGTCTCTACGATATAGTGGAGATTCATCTGAAGAGTTTGAGAAGGGATTTTCCGAGGCTTTACGAAGCCAGAAAGAGGATAGAGGAGATACTGGAGCTGGAAGATGAGAAATATCGGGAGACCTTGAGGAGAGGAAGCTCTCTCGTCGAGAAGATCCTGAAAGAGAAGAAGAGGCTTTGCGTCGATGATCTGGTACAGCTCTATGATGCCCATGGTATACATCCGGAGATGGTCAAGGGTATAGCTGAGAGGAAGGGTATAAGGATAGATGTTCCGGAGGATTTTGATTCTCTAATCGCAGGTCTGCATTCTGAGGAAGAAGAGGAGGAGATAGAGAGATTCCACATACCTGGGGAAACGAGATCGCTCTACTATGAGGATGAGTACCTTAGGAGATTCAAGGCAAAGGTCATCTGGAGCGGGATCATTGATGGTAAGCATGCGGTGGTGCTCGATAAAACCTGCTTCTATCCGGAAGGAGGCGGACAACCATCTGACAGGGGTAAGCTTAAGGTGAGGGGGAAGGAAGTAGATGTGGAGCATGTAGAGAAGGTTGGCAAAGCGATCCTCCATTACGTGTCTCAACCCATAGATGAGGGAGAGGATGTGGAGGGATTCGTGGACTGGGAAAGGAGATACTCCCTGATGAGACACCATACCGCTACCCATATCATAAACAGTGCCTGCAGGAAGGTTCTTGGAGATCACGTCTGGCAGGCTGGATCCCAGCTTGATGTGGATGTGGCAAGATTTGATTTCTCGCACTACAGAACCTTAAGGGAGGAAGAGATCAGAAGGATAGAGGATGTTGCGAACTCCATGGTCAGGGAGGGTATAGATGTCATCAAGGAGTTTCTTGAAAGGAGCGAGGCTGAGAAAAGATACGGCGTCATACTCTATCAGGGTGGTGTACCAGAGGGGAGGATGATAAGGGTTGTGAGAATACCTGAAGTGGATGTCGAAGCCTGTGGAGGAACCCATCTCAACAACACGAGCGAGGTGGGAAGGATAAAGATAGTCGGAGCAGAGAGGGTGCAGGATGGAGTAAACAGACTGATCTTTGTAGCTGGAGAGGAAAAGGTTGAGGAACTCGAGAGGAAAGAGAGGGAGAGGTTGGAGAGGTTGATAGATCTTCTAAAGCAAAGATTCAACATTGCAACCATTGAAAAAGATGCAGGAAGGGCGCTGAGGGAGATATCCAGGCTTTTCTCGGTGCCCATGGACAAGATAGAAGATACCATAAGGAAGTTCATGGAGGATATACCTGAGGGCAGGATGAATGCGAGATGCGTAGTGGATGCATGTGAGAAGCTCTTCAGGGAATGGAAGAAGGTGAGGAAGGAAAGGAAGAGGATACCAAAGGATCTGGTGGAGGAGCTGTTGAAAGGTCATGAGGAGTTTGAGGGATACAGGCTGATCTTCTTGGATGCGAAAACATTGAGAGGCTATGATCCCATGGCTGTTGCGGACGAGCTGAGGAAGGCGAACAGGGTTGTGGCATGCATAAAGGATGCAAAGGGCTTGATCTTCTCCGCTTCAGACGATGTTGAGATAGATCTCAGAGAGATAGCGAGAAAGGTTGGCTCCCTGCTAGGTGGCGGAGGAGGGGGCAAGGAAAGGCTGGCGAGGTGCGGTGGGAAGGATCTCTCAAAGATTGGAGAGGCTATGAAGAAGGCGAGAAGGCTTATAGAGGATCAGCTCAAAGGATAGAGGATGTTTGCCAGGATCACAGCTATCATGGTTCCGATCGCTATGGCCACAACGAGCCAGGGGCTGATCTTCAAGGCGGTTTTCTCTTCCGCATCAAAGTATCTTACCAATCCGGCAGCTGAATGAAATCCAACGCCTTTCCTTCTCTTCGCCATACATAACCGATGTAAAATATCCTTGTATTTATAGTTTTCTGATCCTCTCCCAAAAGCAAAGGTGAATTCAGATGAAGACGAACGGATCGCTTTGGGCGTGCAGTCTCTTTCCGCCCCTCTCCTCTATTTCCTTTTCCATATCCTTCAGCTGTTTCTTGGATAAACCGATCCTGAGGTAGATCAATCTGTCATTCTCATAGACGGTTACGCTACCTTTCGTGTAATCTATAACCGCCTTCATCAGGTTCTTTCCATCCTGAAGCCAGACCCATATGT
>QMTN01000040.1 GCA_003651105.1 Thermoplasmata archaeon | reverse complement strand
TTTCAGGCATGCGGAATCGTTGATGAAATATTCACACTCTCGTCATCAACTTTATGTTCCATCCATTAAGTGTTTGCTATATATTATCTAGCAAGCTAGATCTTAAGCCATGCTTGGGCTCCCGATGAGTAGATGCTCAATTTTAGTTTTCATTACAACTTAATTTGTTAAGCTTATAGCTTAACTAACTTTATTGAATTAACTGTTAACATAAAATGAAACAAAAAGTTTAAAAATCCCATTGGTCTTATATCCTCGATCAAGATAGAAGGGGAGCACTTATGTATGTTGTTATAGTGGGAGCGGGGCGCATAGGACAGCGCCTCACCGAGCTCGCCCTAAAAGATAACAGGGAGAAGAACAACGTCATCGTCATAGATAAGAACCAAGAGAAATGCGAGGAGATAGCCAGAAAGTATGATGTCATAGCCATAAATGCGGATGCAACCCAAGAGGAAACACTGGAAGAATCAGAGGTCAAGAAGGCGGATGTCTTGGTTGCAACGACGAGGGATGATGCCGTAAACCTTATGGTTGTATCCTTAGCTAAAAACAAGGGTGTAAAGCATCTCGTTTCTCTGGTGAATCAGGAAGAGAGTATACCGATGTTCATGGAAAAGGGCGTGAAGATAGTCAGGAATCCGGCCTTACTCATAGCTGAGCACCTTTACCGGAGCATAAAATACCCGGATATAGAGGACTACATGAACGTGGGCGAGAATGTCTCGATCTTCAGGATAACTCTTCCAGAAAACAGCAAGGTGGCTGGAAAGATGATCAGGAACATAGGTCTTCCAAAGAAGAGCCTGATCATTGCCGTAGAAAGAGAGGACAGGTTCATAATCCCAACTGAAGAGGTTAAACTGGAGCCAAACGATAAGGTAACGGTTCTGGCTCACAAGGATGTCGTCGATAAGGTAACGGGAGTTCTGACATCTAAGTGATTCATACCTCCTGCAGTAGCAGAGGACCCAAACACCTTATCCTTTCTTGATATTCTTCCGGATACAGGAATCTCTCAGCAGCAGCTATACTGCTGAGTATGGAGTTCCCATCTTGAGGCGTAAAGCAGAAACCTATGACCTCCTGCTCCTTCCTTACGTGCAGGGAGGGAAGAACAACCACCGTCTGATTCAGTATCCTTCCATAATGCCCGTGGTCCCTCCCAAAGGAAAAGATCAGGTTGGCTGTATCCTTGTAGGTAACAGCAACCCTCGGATTCTCTCTGAACCTCTGCTCAACCTCCTCCAGTGTTATCTTCCTGTCAAGCTTCAGGCTAAACCATATGGCGTGCATGTATTGGGTATTGATCTTCAGGGCGCTGGAAAAGATGTTCAGATCATAGCCAAGGGTTTTGAAAAGGTAGTAAACATCCCTGGCGTGATGGGTTCCCATATCTTTATCCTTGTGTTTCCCAACCTGAGGAGAGGGAACGAAACCCGTCGCCTGGCTGACGTCGTTTGCCCTCCTTATGCAAACAAAATGACCATCCACCAGATGATTCTCCCCATCATCTATAGCCAGGGTCTTGATAACGACCGCTATGTTGTGGGTGTTACAGCTGACTATATGGATGAACTTATCCTCATCCGTTATGGCGGAATCGTTTATCCCCAGGGCATACATCTTTCCAAAGCCGAACTCAGATCCCTGAGCCAAGAAACCCTTGACGAGATGGGCATACTTCTTGTAGTACCTCTCCTTGTTCTCAAGACCCACACCCTTTGGAGTGCAGTCTATGACGACGCTCGCCCTTTTGATAGCTTCCTCGGTGGTATAGGTTGGCTCGACACCAAGCTCCCTGAACTCCTTGATCTTATCTTCAGATACCGCAAGAACCGCTCCCTTATTCAGGAGACTCTTTATCTTTGGTCTATCCAAGATGGTTGGGGTGTGCTTGTAAAAGGTTATCTCATCTATACCCAGATCCTTCCTGAACTCGCACAACAAGCTTATCAATGGCTCTCCAATGGTACCGGTACCAACAACATGAACGATGTTTCCATCGCCCATAATCCCCCACCTTTATGAAGAATAGTAACCTCGCTTTTAAGGATTGCTACGTTAGGTTTTTCTTGGGATTGAGGATTTGCTCTGAGGATGATCCATCCTCTGGTTGGAAGGATGTTTGATTCCAATATCTATGTTGTTGATGGCGAGGTCGTAACGATAATCGATTGCGGTACCGGGCTTTATTTCGATGATACCATGAAGAGGTTGAGCGAGATCATCGATACCAGAGAAATCGATCAGATCGTTCTCACTCACGAGCACGTGGATCATTCCGGAGGGGCAGAATACTTCAAGAAGAGATTGAAAAAGATCAAGATACTTGCCCATGAGAGGACGGCAGAGTTGCTTGAAAAAGGTATGGAACCTACAGCAAAACTTTTCTCCTTGCCCGCCCCAAGGGTGAAGGTCGATCAGAAGCTCAGAGAAGGCGATGAACTAATTATAGGAGACGATATCTACAGGGTTCTCTACACTCCCGGGCACTCGGAGGGTAGCATATGCCTGTATCAAGAGGACAAAGGGGTCCTCTTTTCTGGAGATACGATCTTCAGCCATGGAGGCATAGGCAGGTATGATCTTCCTGGAGGGGATCTATCTAAGCTGGAGAGATCTATAGAGAGGATATCGAACCTCAAGATCAGAGATCTATACCCAGGTCATGGAGATTATGTTATAGGCTCTGGAGATAGGCATGTGAGGTTATCCTTGATAAATATCGGAAGGATATGATCATAAGAGATATCCTGAACAGGTTAAGGTGGAAAGGAGATGCGAATTTCGATGAGGTCAGGATATGGTACATCGATAGAGGGGCGCCCAACGATGTGGGCGTGATAGCTGGGAAGGATGTGGAGAAGATCGGCAAGTCCTTCATTTATACGAAGGGAAAAGCCATACCTTTTCACAGGGTGATCAGGATAACCTATGGAGATGAGGTCTTGTTTGATAGGTTTAGGAAAGATTCTCCAGAATCCTCTTCTTGAGCTTGTCTATGCCATATCCCGTCTTACACGATATCTTCAGGTATGGTGATCTTCTCTTCAACACATCTGCCTTGTTCTCAACGACTATTACCGGAATGGAGGAAAATTCCTCCCTTATACTCTTAAGAAGATTCATCTGTTCCTCCAACCTGTATCCACACGTCTCCGTCGGATCGAGGATAAAGATGATCAGATCAGCCAGGTGCTTGAGCGCAGCCACAGCCTGAAGTTCTATCTTGTTCCTATCGCTCAAAGGTCTATCGAGCAATCCAGGGGTATCTATGACCTGGTACCTTGTTCCATCTGCTTCTCTTTCCATATGCCCGAGATGGATCTCCTTCGTGGTAAAGGGATAGTGCGCTATCTCAGGTTTTGCTCTCGACAAACATCTCAATAAAGAGGATTTTCCAACGTTTGGATAGCCAGCTATAACAATCGTTGGAACATCCTCTATGAATGGAAGACTCTCCAGAAAGGTACATGCTTCCTTGACCACCTTGAGATGGGGATCTATCTGCTCCAGGATGGATGATATCCTTCCGTAAACCCTCTTCCTTATCGATGTTATCTCTTCCAAGCTTCTGGCATCTTTGAGATCCCTCAAGGCTTCCCTCCTTATCCTCTTGCATAAACGATGAGCCCAAGATATCGATCCAAGGGATTTCTTCAGATTCTGAACACCCATCTTGATCTCTATCATCTCCCTGTAAAATCCCGGCATCCTATCTATGGAAGGAAACCCCCTGGTATACTTCTCCAGCTCAGATATTATCGTGTCTGTGAAAGCCTGTATCCTTCGTTCCGTCGATATCCTCTGCCTCCTCAACCTATCCTTCTCGGGGATCTTCTTTCGGAGGGTATCCTTTGCCTTTCTGAAAGCCTTATCAAGTATATCCTGAGAGGATCTAAAGTTCGGTAGCTTTGCGAGCATGCTAAAACTTTATCTTTTGATTGTAGATTAAGATTTGGCATGGAAGAGGGCTTTATTCTGTCAAACAAGTTCAGAAAGATCATCTTCGGTGATCTCGCGAGCGGAGAGAGGGATGTAAGGGTGATATCCAAAAAGAATCATATACCCATAAAGGTGGTGGAGGAGATAGTCAGGGAGATGGCGGATGCGAGGTTGGTGGAGATAAGGGAAGGGATGTGTTATCTGACCAGGGAGGGAGAGAGGCTGGCGGAAAGGCTTAAAAGGAGATGATGAAGGAGAGGTGGATCAAGGTACTGAAGGAGCTTGCGCTCATCGGCGCGATGGATAGCTACGTCACCATCTCCTCCAGAGCCCTATCAAAGATCCTTGGATGCAGTCAGCAGACCGCATCTAGGTATCTGATAGAGATGGAAAGGATGGGATGCATCGATAGGAAACTCGGTATAAGGAAGCAGAGGGTGAGGATAGGGGAGAAGGGGAGGGAGTTACTGCAAAGGGAGTATCTCGATTACAAGAAGATATTCGATGCTCGAAGAAGAGACATTTTCCTGAAGGGAAAGGTCATATCGGGTCTCGGAGAGGGCAAGTACTACACAACCATAGATGGATATACCGAACAGTTCAGGAAAAAGCTCAGATTCACCCCCGTTCCAGGTACCCTGAATGTCAGGGTAAACAAGGATTATCTCGATAGATTGATGGAGCTGAAGGGGTATGAGGGTATAAGGATAGAAGGTTTCTCAACCGAGGATAGGTCATTTGGCGGAGCCAGATGTTTCCATGCCGAGATCAATAACCTGGATGCGGTGGTCATAATTCCGGACAGGACCCATTATATGGATATCCTGGAATTTATTTCCCCATTCAGGTTAAGGGATAGGCTGAACCTGAAGGACGGAGATCATGTAGATGTTATCATACACCTAGGTGATGGAGATGAAGAATCAGGAGATAGCTGATGTTTTCTACCAGATAGCGGATCTACTGGAGATCAAGGGAGAACAACCCTTTAGAGTGAGAGCCTACCGCAGGGCGGCGCAGAGGATAGAAACCCTAGAGGTGGATGTCGAGGATCTTTACAGGAAGGGAAGATTAAGGGATGTGCCGGGTATCGGAGAGAGCATAGCAAGGAAGATAGAGGAACTCATAGAGACCGGAAGGCTCGAGTACCTGGAGAATCTGAAGAAGGAGGTCCCTGAGGAGCTGATAAGGCTCATGGAAATACCAGGGGTTGGACCGAAGAAGGCTCTCGTTCTTTACAAGAGGTTGGGCATAATGACGGTTGATCAGCTCAGGGAAGCCTGCAAGAAGGGAAGGCTCAGACACCTCGAGGGATTTGGAGAACTCACCGAGAGAAATATACTGAGAGGTATAGAGATGCTGGAGAGATCAAAGGGGAGATACCTGATCAATGTCGCTTATGAAGATGGATACAGGAT
>QMTN01000039.1 GCA_003651105.1 Thermoplasmata archaeon | reverse complement strand
GCTCTCCGCATTCGGGGTCGTATTTTCTGTCATCTACCTCTCCATCCACTGGTTGACGGACGTGGCTGGAGGTGTAATCCTTTTTGCCCTATCCTCTATTCTGGTGGATCGAGTGAACAGCATGGAGAGGGGAGTGCTAAGAAGGATAACTCCCAGCCTCGCCGAGAGGAGGAGGTTGAAGGAGGTCGTTGCGGAAGTAATGGAGAGGATAGAGAATTCCATAAGGGAGAAAGGTATCGATGTTACTCCAAAACTGGTCGGATCCGTTGCCAAGGATACCTACCTGAGGGGATCCATAGATATAGACATCTTCCTTCTCTTTCCACCGAGCACACCCAGAAAGGAGATGGAGAGGAAGGGTCTGGAGATAGGAAAGGAGGTTCTAGAGGATTGGGAAGAGAGGTATGCTGAGCATCCGTATGTTAAAGGTAAGTTCAAGGGTTACGAGATCGAGATAGTTCCGTGTTACAGGGTGGAGAGGGCAACGGAGAGGATAACCGCTGTGGATAGAACACCCTTCCACACCGATTTTATAAGAAGGAACCTATCTGCAAGGAAGAGGAAGGAGGTCAGATTGCTGAAGCAGTTCTTGAAAGGCATAGGGTGCTACGGTGCGGAAGCAGAGGTCGAGGGTTTTTCGGGATACCTCTGCGAGCTACTCATCCTGAAATACGGCTCTTTCAGGGAGGTGCTCAAGAATGCAAAGGACTGGAAAAAGGGAGAGGTTATAAAACTACATGATGTGCCATCTCGTACATTCAGGGATCCCCTCATTTTCATAGATCCGGTTGATCCAAACAGGAATGTTGCTTCTGCGGTATCGGAGGAGAAGCTTGAGATATTCAAGAGAGCTTGCAGGGAATACCTGTTGAGACCGAGTGAAAGATTCTTCTTTCCAAGAGAACTTAAACCCCTACCTGATGAGAAGATTAGAGAGAAGATAACCGGTTTCGTTGGCATCGAGATAGAGAAACCTGATATAATACCAGATAACCTCTATCCCCAGGCAAGGAAGACGCTCAGAAGGATCATCAGGTCATGTGAAGAGAATGGTTTCAAGATAGATGATGGCAGATTCGTGGTTACGGAGGATAAGGTTTATATGATAATGAAACCCAAGATGATGGAGCTCGACGAGACCTACATCCACAGGGGTCCTCCAGAGAAGGAGGAAATGCACGTCAGGGCATTCCTCGAGAAGTGGAAAGGGAGCAAGGATGTTGTGAGGGGACCATACTTGAAAGATGGAAGATGGTACGTGGAGGTGAAGAGAAGATACAGGAGGATCGAGGATTTTCTGAGAAAAAACATCGAGCGCTTAAGTTTAGGCAAAGATATAGAGAAAATGGTGAAGGAAGGTAGATACAAGATATTGTCATCGAAAGATTTATTAAGAGACGATCTGAAGTTATTCTGGACAGATTACATAGAAAGGAAGATGCCGTGGGAAAGATGAAGGTGATAGGGATCTACACGAAGGATTTCTCCCTTTCCCACGATATAATTGAGAAGCTGAAGGAGAGAGGTATCGAGTTTGTCCAGCTACACTCCATAGAGAACATGCCATCGAGGGTTGGGGTGATAATAACATCCTCAGCAGAAGGCAGGGAAATCACCAAGAAGAAGGTTATCTATGCGGACTGTTTCAGAACCATAGATTCAGCTCTGGACAGGGCGATCCATATACTTCATGGAGGAGAGAGGATAGTTATAGGCGTGGATCCAGGAGAGTACCCGGGCATAGCCCTTTTATCGGGAGAAAAGGTCCTCAGAACGTGGTGCGCATCCTCTCCAGAAGAGGCGCTGAGCATAATCAAGGAAATACTGAAGGACTTCTCTGATCAAGAAAAGATCGTGAGGATAGGACATGGCGCGGGTAGATACAGGGACAGGATCATAGATGGGCTGAAACAACTGGATGTGGAGATCGAGGTCGTCGACGAGAGCAGGACCAGCCAGGTGAGAGCCAGCTCCAGATTGGAGAGGAACGAGATATCAGCAATAATGATAGCCAGATCCATAGGATCCTCGAGGTTTGATACAGAATCTAAGGGTTTCACGAATGGCGAGATAAAGGAGATCCAGAGGAGGAGCAGGATCATGAGCGGAGGGAGGATAACGATATCGAGAGAGATGGCGCTGAAGGTGCTCAGGGGGGAGATCAGGCTGGAAGATGCGATCAGGAGGGCAAGGAACTGAGGATCATCCCAAAGATTTATTTTTAATTTTCTTATTGCCTTTGGGTAAGCTTCATGGAAAGGCTTGCACTGATAAGCGTTCATGATAAGAGAGGTATAGAGGAGGTCGCGAGGGAACTGAAAGAACTCGGTTTTCAGATCATCTCAACCGGAGGTACATCTAGGTTCCTCAGGGAAAGAGGGATAGAGGTTATAGAGGTTTCCGATCTAACCGGTTTTCCAGAGATACTTGACGGAAGGGTAAAAACCCTGCACCCAAAGGTGCATGCGGGTATCTTAGCCAGAAGGGATGCGGATCATTTGAGGATCCTGAAAGAATTATCCGTAAGACCCATAGATCTCGTTATCTGCAACCTCTATCCCTTCGAGAAGGTCATAGAGAAGGAAGACGTTGATCTGGATGAGGTCATGGAGAATATAGATATAGGTGGTCCAACCCTCATAAGATCTGCAGCAAAGAACTTCGAGAATGTTCTGATCGTTGTAGATCCGTCACGATACAGTGAGCTGATAGAGAAGCTGAAGAAGGGAGTAGATGATGAGTTCAGGAGAAAGCTGGCCATCGAGGCTTTTGAGCATGTTGCCAGGTACGATGCCATAATATCGAACTACCTGAGAAAGAGGTTCGGCGGCGAAGACTTCCCGAAAAGCCTCACCTTGACATTTGAACTCGTTCAAAAAACGAGATACGGTGAGAACCCCCACCAGGAAGGAGCCCTTTACAAGATCCTGCCGGATAAAAAGAGAGATGGTATAACCCTCGCAAGGAAGCTTCAGGGAAAGGAGTTATCCTATAACAACATCTTGGATGCAGATTCTGCACTCGAATGCATAAGGGAATTTGACGATCCTACTGCTGTAATAATAAAACACACCACCCCCTGCGGTATAGCATCGTCAAGGGATTTGATCGACGCATGGAGGAAGGCGTACGAGACGGATACCTACTCTCCTTTTGGAGGTGTTGTTGCATTCAATAGAGAGGTCGATCTCGATCTGGCGAAGGAGCTGGATAAGCATTATCTTGAGGTTATCCTCGCTCCGAAGTTCTCGGATTCAGCCCTGGAGGTGCTGAGTAGAAGAAAAAACCTCAGGTTGCTCGAGGTCCCGATCGAAAGGGAAAGATCCACGGACATATCTTTGAGAAGCGTTACTGGAGGGGTGCTCATCCAGGATAAGGATATCAAAGGTATAGATCCAGGAGAATGGAGGGTTGTCACCAAAAGGAAACCGACAGGTAATGATATAAGATCCATGGTTTTTGCGGTTAAGTGCGTGAAGCACGTGAAATCGAACGCGATAGTCTTCGTAAAAGATACCTATACCGTTGCCATCGGTGGAGGGCAGACCGCGAGGATAGATTCCGTGTTCATTGCAAGAAAGAAAGGCGGAAACAGGCTGAAAGGCTCCATCATGGCCAGCGATGGATTCATTCCATTTAGAGATACCATAGATTCCGCTGCGGAGGCTGGAATTAGAGCTATCGTTCAGCCCGGCGGATCCATAAGAGATAAGGAAGTGATAGAAGCAGCAGATGAACACGGGATTATCATGGTGTTCACCGGTCGAAGATATTTCAAGCATTAGTATATCTTGAGAACATCGCTTGTGGAGAAGGGTAGGGTTATCTCTACCTCTGACACCGAGCCATATCCAGATATTATGGAAACCTCTATCCTCTCTGCATCCTTAGGAATCTTGAAGGCAGCATAGAATAGATCTCCATTGATAAATCCCTCCCTCAATGATCCATCTTTATCTATTACCGGTACAATGGCGAAGCTCTGGTTCAGATCACTCCAGAAATCTTCATTAAAGACATCCCTGCTATCAAAAACCCCGGATAGGTTGAGCAACCTTAGCATCTTCCCATCGTTTACCTCTAGAGTCAGGTTTGACAGGGGTATTGGGGTTGAGAAAACAGGTTTGATGAGTAAAACCATCATGAGATATTCATCTTTCATCTTGGCATATCCTTCCTTTACGACGAAATACGATTCGATCTCTTTCAAAGCAGATTCCAGAAGATCCTCCACGTCTTGATCGTCTTCATCTCCTGAGCTCGCGAGACCATAGATTATGCTACTGCTGACGAGGAGGAGGATCGTAAGGAGGAGTATCCAGGTTATCCCTGTGCTTCCTTGGTTTCCCATCGATTCAAGTTTCTGTAATTCTCCTTATAAACGAGTTGTTGTACAAGTATTATCGAGATATAATGTTGCATGCAAGTATGTGACAAATTATCAAAATGTTATTTTTACAGAAAACCTTTAAATAATGCTACTTGAAGACATATTACATGACAACATTTCCCATGCAAGCAAAACGCATGGGAAATGGAACGGAAAGGAGGTGGTGAGAAGTGGAGAAGAGGTATATGGATAGGCTGGTGGGGAAGTACTGTAAGATAGTGTTGAAGGAACCCGGTAAAGAGAAGGCGAGCGTTATCTCAGGTAGGTTAGAGGAGATTGACTATGATGCGGGTTTTGTGATAGTTGATTCTGAGCAGGGACTGGGTTGCTTGAATCTGAAATCCATAGTGGCGATAAAGCCCAAGTCCTCCCCGAGATCGAGGAGAAGTATAAAAGGCGATGAGCTCGCATTTGTAGGTATAGGTACCCTGATCGTCTTCATAGCCCTGATTCTGGTATCCGCTGTTGCTGCGAGCGTCTTAATAAAGACTGGAGAGACTCTCCAGCAGAGGGCGAACAAGGTAGGTCTGCAAACAACCAGAGAGATATCAAGCGGTCTTGCGGTTATAGATGCGGTTGGTTATGCAAACGAGAACAAGACCTATATAACCCATCTGGCGCTGACCATCAGACCCAGGGCTGGTTCTCAGGATATAGATCTGAAAAACACGATACTATATCTGAAGTATGACAGGTTGATAACCCTGACCTACTCTCCAGAGGAAGGATACGTTGCTCCAAGGGTTGGTCCAGAAGGGGTATTCCACACTTTGAAAGTTACCTTGAATGCAACCACATTTGGTATCATAGCCTTGCACGATGCGGATGGATCGATCTACAGAAACTATGGTATGAATGTTGGAGATAAGGCTATAATAATCGTCAACCTCTCCGCTGCATTCAATGGCTCCGGCTTGCCACCAAGAGCTTCAATATCTGGTAGCTTCGTCCCAGAGATAGGTGCACCCGGTACATTCGATGCAGCAGCCCCGTGTGTATTCACGAACAGGATAGTTGAGCTGGTGTGAGGCTAGGTCTCTATAAGCGCGATATCGTATATACCATCTTTTAATC
>QMTN01000038.1 GCA_003651105.1 Thermoplasmata archaeon | reverse complement strand
GAATTCATGGCATAGATATAGACAGGCTGTTAAAGGAGTTGAACGATGCGATAGATGAAAGATGAGCAGGATATTGGTGTGCCCATTCTGTGATTTCAGGTTCGATCTCAGCTATGGAAGGGTGTTTGCCTGTAGAGGTTGTAGTCTTGCAGCGATAGAAGGTTGTGGTCTCGCGAAATGCCCCAGATGTGGAAGGGAATTCGAAATATAGAAAAACTTATCTCTTCTTCATGGAATTTGTAGAAACGTTTATATATAACTTGTTCATTTTATCTTAAAAGCATATCGAAAAACTTAAAATTTGAGTTGGGGGTTTCTGATGGAAGATCTAAAGAAAAAGAAGAGACCAACCGTAGAGGAGATAACAAAATGCCCAGAATGTGGTAGCACAAATTTGAGGAGAGATTACTCAAGAGGGGAACTGGTTTGTGAGGATTGCGGTCTCGTCATAGATGAGAATATAATAGATATGGGTCCAGAGTGGAGAGCCTTTGATGCTGAGCAGAAAGAGAAGAGGGCGAGAACCGGTGCACCCTTAACCTATACCATCCATGATAAGGGTTTGAGCACGGTTATAGGATGGAAGAACAAGGATTTCTATGGAAAATCCATACCAACCAGGAGCAGGGCACAGCTTTACAGATTAAGAAAGTGGCAGAGGAGGATAAGAGTATCGAATGCAACCGAGAGGAACCTAGCGGTAGCATTATCTGAGTTGGATAGGATGGCATCTGCTATGGGTTTGCCGAGGAATGTCAGAGAGACTGCTGCGATGATCTACAGGAAGGCTGTCTTGAAGAACCTGATAAGGGGCAGGAGCATCGAAGGAGTTGCCGCCGCAGCCCTTTATGCTGCATGCAGACAATGTGGTGTGCCCAGAACTCTAGATGAGATAGCGGAAACATCGAGGGTATCGAGAAAGGAGATAGGCAGAACCTACCGATTTATAGCAAGGGAGCTTGGATTGAAGCTTCTACCAACATCTCCTCAGGACTATGTATCAAGATTCTGCAGTGAACTCAAACTGAGTGGTGATGTTCAGGCAAAAGCTCTGGAGATACTTAAAGAGGCTGCAGATAAAGAGCTCACCTCTGGAAGGGGACCCACAGGAGTTGCTGCTGCAGCAATCTATATAGCATCTATCCTGTGTGGAGAGAGAAGAACCCAGAGAGAGGTAGCAGATGTTGCTGGTGTTACAGAGGTTACGATAAGGAATAGGTACAAGGAGCTGGCAGAGAGGCTGAACATAGATATAATCTTATGAGATGGAAGGAGGAGAGGAGGAGAGATTTCTTTTACAGGGAAGCGAAGCGCCTAGGTTACAGATCGAGGTCCGCTTTTAAGCTCATAGAGATCCACAACAGGTTCAACATAATAAGAAAAGGAGATCTCGTCCTAGATCTGGGTGCATCACCTGGTGGATGGAGTCAGGTTGCTCTGGAATGCTCTGGCAATAAGGTAATCGGCGTGGATATCCTTCCCGTGAAGAGCATGGATGGCTTGATATTTATTAAGGGAGATGTCACTTCTCCAGATACGAAGGAGGAAGTTAGGAAAGTGCTGGGAAACGAAAAGGTTGATGTAGTACTTTCTGATCTCTCGCCGAATCTATCTGGAAACAGGTATCTGGATCAAGCCAGGAGCTTCTGGTTATGCATGAAGGCTCTCGAGTATGTGGATGAATTTCTGAAGGATGGCGGAAGGTTTGTCTGTAAGGGGTTTGAGGGTAGTGATCTCGGAAACTTTTTGAAGGAAGTCAAGAAAAGGTTCGTGATCGTGAAGAAGTTCTCACCCAAAGCATCGAGGAAGAGGAGCAGGGAGATCTATATAATAGCGATCAACAAGAAATCACTTGGACTCCCTCCACACCTTGAGGATGATGAGGACTATCACGAGGATTGAAACCAAGGCTAGAGCGATTATCACGTTGGATAGAGCCAGGCTTGTGAAGTAGGCTATAGCAAAACATCCAAGGAATGCTCCAGTTGTCACAGCAAGCCAGGTTGTGGAAGATCTCATTCCTATGAGTCTGCCAAGTATCGATCCGACGAGACCCCCAGAGCCTTGGAGTGGTACCATAACAAAGAGTACTATACCTATGAACTTCAGGGGTCTGATCCATGCGTACTTCTTGCTCCCCTTCCTTCCGAGTTCCTCCACCTTCCTGATAAACCTCCCCAAGATCGGTATCTTCTTGACCAGATCGTAATTCCAGACGACGAAGAGAGAGACTACGCTATCTATCAATGCTATGGAGATTGCCATCACGTTCGGATCTATGGGTGTTATGTGTGCCTTCAGGTTTAAGATAGGAACATAGATGTCTCCGCCAAAGATACCAGCAGGTATGACGGATTCCTTACCCAAAGGTGGAAAGAAATAGGCTAGGCACAGGTACCAGTACTTTACCCTGGTATCTGGATCCATCGAGAAGCCAACAGCCAGGATGAAGGATATTCCTATGATTGGGGGTACAAGGATCTTCAACAGAGGTATGAGGATCTTCTTCATCTCGGCTCAACCTCTATCAACGATCATGCAGGCGTGATCTCTTGCATAAGGATCGAGTCTCTTGATCATCTTTATCCTGTAACCTTCTTCCTCTATCTCCTTCTTAACTTTATCAAATATCTCCTCGGGTTTTGCGGATACATCTATGCTCCTCGCCTTCACCATGATCATACCTTCTTTCTTCATGAAGAGCTCGCAGTTCTTCAAGAAGATCTCAACCTGGTTCCTCTGCGAGATATCTTGATAGATCAGATCCACCTTCGGCACTATGGACATGTACCTCTCTGGATGGTTCGCATCTTCCATGATGGGAAAGATGTTATCCCTCCTCTCTGCCAGGGATATCAGCTTTCTCATGGAGAATGGGGATACCTCTACAGCGTATATCCTTCCCTCATGGCATATATCAGATAGATGACTTACGGTGGTGCCCGTTGATGCTCCCAGGTAGAGGATGGTCGATTCCTCTTTTATGTCTGGACTCGCACCGAGCAGGATGAGGGCGGAGAGCTTGCTCCTGTAGGGATTCCACTCCCTCAGCCTAGTTTTCCCTTTTCTTACCACCCTCTCTCCATATATGCTCGCATCATCAAACCTGTCTGGTATGATCGTATAGACCTTCTTCCCCTCTATGAGCACGTTTCTCATCCTCGCAACATAGATCTTTGGGTGAGATAAAGGTTTTTGCAAAAGCTTTAAGATCGATTTTCCTTATTGGCTCTCATGCCAAGGTCTCCTCTCCATGATCTGCATGTTGAGCTTGGCGCGAGGTTTACGAACTTCTCTGGTCACGAGATGCCCCTCTATTACTCCTCCATAAGAGATGAGCATCTAACCGTTAGAAGGAGGGTTGGTCTCTTTGATGTATCCCATATGGGAAACATCCGGATCCATGGCAAGGATGATGCCGAACTTCTGAGCATCGCAACCGTCGAGGATGCAAGAAGGATAGACGTTGGAATGGGGCAGTATACGGTTATATTGAGAGAAGATGGCACGATAATAGATGATGTCATCTTCCTGCATCTCGAGGATGGGTTCATGATGGTTCCGAATGCTGGAAGGGATGAGGTCGTTGCAGATTGGTTGAGAAAGGTTAGGGATGAGCATGGTCTGGATGTGGAGGTGAAAAATCTTTCTAGAGAGTTTGTGATCCTAGCCATCCAGGGTCCAAAATCCAGGGAAACCCTCCAGAAGATATCATCAATAGATCTATCTCAGCTGAAGCTTTTCTCCTGCCTGAGAGGTGATTTCGCTGGAATAGAGTGTATAGTTTCAAGAACCGGATACACTGGAGAGTTGGGATACGAGCTACAGGTTGAGGCTGACAAGGATGTCTTTCATCTCTTCAGAAGCATCCTGGAAGCTGGTAAAGATTATGGTATAAAGCCCATAGGTCTGGGTGCGAGGGATTCGCTTAGGCTGGAGAAATGCTTTATCCTAGCTTGCAACGAGTTCGAGGGAGGGAGATCTCCCCTGGAGGCAAACCTTGGATTCCTCATAAACTGGGATCATGATTTCATAGGTAAGGATGCGTTGCTCAGACAGAAGGAGGAGGGAGTGAAGGAGAAGCTGACCTATCTGAGATGCGTTGATAAAGGTGTACCGAGGCATGGTTATGATGTTGAGAAGGACGGGAAGAGGATAGGAAGGGTTTCCAGCGGGGGTTTATCGCCCTGCTTGGGCGTGGGGATAGCGATGGCTTATGTTAACACCGAGTATCGAAAGGTTGGTGATGTTGTTGATATCATATGCAGGGGAAAAAGGGTCAGGGCTGAGATCGTGAAGCCTCCATTTGTTGGAAAGGAATGCTAAACGTTTTAAAGCCTCTGTATTTTCCAGGTCTGATAACATGAGCGAGATAAGGGATAATTTGAGGTACACGAAGACGCACGAATGGGTCGATATACGAGGAAAGAGAGCCAGGGTTGGGATAACGGATCACGCTCAGAAAGAGTTGACAGACATAGTCTTTGTAGAGTTACCGGAGATAGGAAAGGAGGTGAAGAAGGGGGAGGAGGTATGTACCATAGAGTCTGTTAAGTCCGTGGAGGAGATCTACTCTCCATTAACCGGAAAGATAGTGGCGGTTAACGAGGATTTGGCAGATTCTCCGGAGAAGATCAACAAGAGTCCCTACGATGAGGGTTGGCTCTTCGAGATAGAGATCCAGAACGAGGGAGAGATAGATGAGCTCTTAACCCCAGAGGATTACAAGAAGATCATCTCTTGATCTCTCTTTTGAGATATGGGATCAAACCTCCAGCCCTCATTATCTCGAACTCGAGGCTCGTGAGCGGAGAGCCCTTCAGGGTTAAGCCTTTGTTGGCGATGTAGATATCTCCTTTCTCCAGATCAACCTCCAGAAGATCTCCTTCATCTATCCTGTCAACTTCCTTGCACTCCATTATTGGCAGACCAATATTTACCGCATTTCTGTAAAAGATCCTGGCAAAGCTTTTTGCTATGATTAATGATACTCCGCATCCCTTTATCGCTATTGGAGCTTGCTCTCTGGATGATCCGCATCCGAAGTTTTTGCCTGCAACGATGATATCGCCTTTCCTCACCTTCTTGGCAAAGTCCTCCTTGCCAGGAACGCCTTCCATGGCATGCTTTCCCATCTCTTCTATATCTGTTAGCGTTAGATATGCTCCAGGAAATATCTGATCGGTATCTATATTGTCTCCAAACTTCCACGCCCTGCCTTTCAGCTTCATCGCTCGAGTATAGTTGCTGACATTGAAAAAGCTTTCCGGTATTATCTGAGATCCAACAGAAAATAAAGTCAGAACATTTTCTAAGTAAATGGAAAATGTTTATAAGTTCTGGGTATATTCATGAGTGATGTCTTTCGAGATAAGGGTGGTCAGCAACACACCCCTGATCGGAGACAACGATCTGGAAAGGGTAACAAAGACCTTTCTGTACCAGATAGGTTATCTATCAAAGGGTGCTGATCCCGAGAT
>QMTN01000037.1 GCA_003651105.1 Thermoplasmata archaeon | reverse complement strand
TTCTTTAACTGGCTTATTTAAAGAAATAATCAAGGTTTTCGATAGAGAGGATATAAAGAAATTCTTCGATCAGAATTTAGAAATGATCAATCTGCTTGAAGATGCCTACATAACCTCCAGATACCTACCCAGAGAGTATGATAAAGAGCTGGCTGAGAGGATCTTGAGGTTTGCGGAAAGGGCTATGGAAGTGATGGAATGCCTAGAAAAACCGTAGTGGATTTTCAACTTGAAAAGCTGAAAGCATTTGATAAGTACTATAGAAATGTAGACAGGTACCTTGAGATAATCAAATCGATCGCAAAGGAGAAAGATGGGGATGCAAAATTGATCATCTTTGGAAGTTATATTAAAGGCGGAAGAAGAGCAGACAGCGATATAGATGTGCTCATCGTCACCGATCTTGCGGTTGATCCGATTTTCAGGGCAAGGCTGAGAATGGAGATATCAAGAAGGATAGGAGAGCCACATCCCTTCGAGTTTCATATAGTTACCACAGATGAGTATGAGAGGTGGTACAGGAGATTCATAGACCGCTACAAGGTCGTTGGATAAACAAACCTTCCAGATGTTTTCAAGAGCAAACCTCTAGAAAGATGTTACATGCAATAATAAAAACACTAATTTTTAAAATGGAAAAATAGAAATATTCACAAATAATATCGATTTCAGCAAATTGGGAGGAGAGACGACCATGATAAGATCGAGGGTATTATTCTCCATAGTAGTTCTATCCCTATTTCTCGCATCACCCATACCATTAATCGCAAAAGGATATCCGGATCTTGAACCCGAGAGCATCGAGATACCTGATGATCTCAGAGAAGGAAGACCCGCGGAGATAAAGGTTTACATCAAGAACCTTGGGGAAAGCTTCGATCAACCCTTTTACATCGCCCTGTTCATCGACGATGATCTCGTTGACCTAAGACTTCTCGATGGAGGAATCAAGAAGAATTACTTAAAGAATGTAACATTTTATCAGATCTTGCCTCCTGGAGAGCACTGTATCAGGATCTTGGTTGATTACAACAACGAGATCTTCGAAGAGAACGAGGATAACAACGAGATCGCAAGACTCATTTACGTGAGAGAGGTCAAGCCGGATCTGGTTATAGAGGATGTAAAGGGTCTGAGGGATGTGCTGAGAGATGGGGAAACCTTGAGAATAACCGCAACCATCAGGAATGAGGGTCATGAGGTGGATAAGAGGTTCCATATATCTTTAAGGATTGGCGGAAAATGCAAAGAGATCTCGATCGATGGAGGCATTCCTCCTGGAGAAAGATGCAACCTTTCGATCGATATGAAGATCGAGGGCTTCGGCTTCAGAGATGTTGAGATAAAGATCGACTCGAGAGGAGAGATAGAAGAGGAGAATGAGAGCAACAATATCTGGAGGAGCAGGATCTTCATCTACAAGTATCTGCCCTGGTTTGATCCGAACTACCACTACAGATTCCTGGTTGCAACTTCAGGTTATGGAAAGGCAAGGATGAGGTTGAACTTCTCTTCCCTGATGGAATCCCTCGGTATCGGGGCAAGATACGATCCAAACTCCACGAAGATCGTTGAGTACGATGAGGAAGGAAGGATAGCAAACAGAACGACCTATTACTACCTTGAGAATCTAACTGAGCATGGCTGTGAGGTTATATGGTTATCGAAAAAGGATAAGTACTACATGATCTACTACGATGCAGTCGAGAATGGCATCAAGGAGACGAAAGCCAGAAGGTTCAATGAATCCAGAAACGCAACCATAGAGAAGGTATTTGAACCTGAGGGCTGGGATATAGATGTCCTGCGCCCTGCAAATGCATCCCTGTTTCCGGAGGGAAGCAATGTATCTATTCTTGTAAGATCGACATCAAAGATACGTTCATCCAACCTATCTATCTACAGGTATGATGTTCTCAAGGAATGCAGAGAGATGCAAACCAACGACTCCATTAACTTCTCCACGAGTTTTACTCTCGAGGAGACGGGAAACTACACCTTGAGGATCACATCCCTAGATAATGCTGGATACATCAGGGAGAAGGAGATCTCGGTATACGCTGGAAGGATGGATCTCAGGATAGAAAACCTATCCTTCGAGGAAAGGATATACAGGAATATGCCTTCCATCATCAATCTGAGGATCGGATCAAACTTACAGTTGACTTCCTTCCCCATCCAGATAAGGATAAACTTTTCCTATGATGATGCCAGCCAGGAAAGGCTGTACAATCTCGTGATCAACAACACCTCACAGGATGTTTCTCTCCATTTCATCCCCCTTTACCCAGGACAAGCCAACGTAACCGTAGAGATACTACCGCCGGAAGGCATAGATGATATGAACTGGAGCAACAACAAGATAACTAGAGTGGTTTGTGTTCATGAGTTACCAGATGTGGCGATAATAGATCTGATAACTCCAGAAAGGATCAGAGAGGGTATACCATGCTCGATCTATGCTCTGATCAGGAATCCAGAAAACGAAGACATTAACGCGAGACTTTGCCTGTACATAGCTAAGGATGTTCTGAGATGGGAGGAAAGTGAAATGGTTAGTGAGAAGGATCTAAAACTTCCTGCAAGGAAGATCGTTAATGCATCAATCCAGTGGTCAAATCCATCTCATGGAAAGTGGATGATGGGCTTGGATGTAAAGTTAGAAGGAATCTTGGATGGAAACAGATCCAACAACAGGATCATAAGGATCTTGGAGGTTGAGATAGGCGACAGAGAACCGCCGGAGATCATCGAGTTATGGAATGAGCCGAGCGCCGGTGAGGTTGGGGAAGGCATAGATATCTATGCCAAACTGGTGGATGATGCTGGCATAGAAGATGTGCAGATCTTTATCAGATATCCGGATAACACAACCAGAGCATATTCGATGGAAGCTATAGATGGATGCTGGCATTACAGGCTCGTTTCCCCGATGCCTGGTAGATATACCTATTACATAACCGCAACAGATAGATCTGTGATGCATAACACCGTAAGATCAGAAGAGAGAAGCTTCAGGCTCGAAGAAGATACAACCCCTCCAGTCATAAGCGGTATCTGGACCCATCCAAGGAAGAGACAGCTCGTAAACGAGACCATGGAGATAGGGTGTGTGGTGCACGATAACCTAGGTATTGATCACGTCAACCTGACCATAATCTATCCGGATGGAAGGATCCATAGATATGGCATGACCCAAGAGAATGATCTCTACATCTTTGAGCGCAGATTCGATATCCCGGGAGAATACACCTTCTTCATATCATCGACCGATACCAAGAACAACTTAAACCAATCTCCAATCCAAAGCTTCTGGATAGTGAAGGATATCAACGATACCGACAACGATGGAATACCAGACTGGTGGGAAGATATATATGGCTTGAATCCCGAAGATCCAGATGATGCAAAGGGAGATATGGATGGTGATGGAATCGTAGAGGTAAAGGAGTATGCGATGGGTCTGAATCCAACCGTTCCAGATACGCTCTGGGGGTTATCGCAGTACGAGATGGCGGTTATCCTGGTTGTTCTTATCGTATCCATCGGGATAGCTGTTCTATCAATAGGAAAAAGGATTCAGAGGTGATGCCTCAACCTGACAGCCTCTCCATATTCCAGATCAACCATCTCCCTTCCATTCATCCTAGCTATCCCAACACCATAGAACCTTCCCTCTCTTTTAATAACAACCTCATCCTCTATCCTTATGCATGGATCCGCTCTCTTCACGCATGGCGCGAGAACAGATCCCTTTATATCCACATCCTCTATCTCCACGATATTCCTGTTCTCAGAGAACAAGATCCTTCCTCCTTCCAGAGACAGGGATATCAGACCCCTTTCCTTGGATAGGGAGCAGATCTGTTTTCTCTTCCAAAATACCCTGAGGCTTGGATATTTTCCCTTCACTTCACAGCCATCCATTATCAGTTTTTCAGCAACCTCTCTTCCAAACTGGTAACTTGATATGGATCGCAGATCATCGATCAACCTCTCCTCTCTGGATACATGCTCATAGCCAGAGACCATCTCCTTGAGATTCCTTCTCAGGTTTTCGAGAGATTCCTTGGACGTTGGATTTCCCTTACATGTCACTACGACCTCTCCAAGAACTTCTTCAACCAGGGCACTCAGATCATCTGGAAGATGGGAGAGGATCATGTCATACCTGTTCCTTTTGATATACCTAGCCAGCATATCCTTTATCATTTCCAGCTCATCCCCGAACCATCTACCTGTAACAGGTATATCGTAAAGATTTGCGGGATAGATCATCTCTAGCTCTCTCGGGACGATACCCAAGGGGGATGTTACTATCATCTCGTGGATCACATTGGTATTACCGCATCCCTTGATCGAGCTCTTGAACATCCCGTGGCTCTTCGATTGGGAGTAGGGCTTCTTTGCTGAGCAGGGAAGGAGAACCAGTATCTTGGTGCACCTCGGCTTTTCATACCACTCTATTACTCTTTTCCTGAACCTTTTTATCTCCGGGTAATCCAGAGATTCCCTGAGGCATGCCATCAACCTTTCCTTCTTGATTATGGGTGTCCTCTCCTCAAGGAAACCATAAAACTCATCATTCAGGATCCTGAACTTCTCCAACAGCTCTGGAGAGTTTGATACCCTCGTCTCAACGAGTTCCCTGAGCCTGCCCTTGGAAATGAAGAACCTGATCCTGTCCATCTCCCTTCTTAGCATCAGGAGATTATGCAGGAGTATATCTTCGAAGCCCATGTCTTCAGGATCCTCGAATTTCTCGCATATTGGGCATGAGCATATTTTTCCAGCATCCTCAACAGATACATTTCCCTCCGGAAAGAAAAGCATCCCTTTTCTCGCAGACACCAATGCTTTGGTCGAATCAACGAGATCAACCCCTAGATAAATCAAGAGAGATAGATTCTTCGCATCCGCCACGCCCGGCGCGTACAAGATAGAGTTGTAACCAACCCTTTCCCTCGCCTCAACAAGATTCTTGACAAAGATCCTTGACCTCTCATAGATCGATACCAGGTTGGCCAGGATGAAGATCCTTCTCCTTAACCTTATATCCGGAATCTCTCCTTCAAGATTGGATGGAATGATGCATAGATCTCCCTCTTCTATAAGTCTATGAAAGCTCGGGGGCATGCTTGCGGGATAGATGATCCTCTCACTGAAAGGAGAGAAGTCTATCGTTACTTTTCCTTCTTTGCCTCTTCCATCCAATGTTCCAATGATCTCGGCAAAATCTGGAGATGGAAACCTTTTGGAGTGAAGGTAGATGATGTTCGGTATGGAAACCATCCTATCTTTTATCTCCAGATCACCGCATCTTCCCGCGCCATCCCTGCAAGCTACCCTTATCCTCATTCTCCCAAGATATCCTTTAAGCATTCATCCACTATATCATCTATCCTTCTCCTTCCATCTATTATCCTGTATCTCTCTCCTTTGGCAAGTCTGATATAGTTCCTTCTCACCTTTGCCAGAAAC
>QMTN01000036.1 GCA_003651105.1 Thermoplasmata archaeon | reverse complement strand
GTGATAGAGTCGCCCAATGTGCGGTGGGATGATATAGGAGGATTGGAAGAGGTGAAGCAGAGTCTGAGGGAAGCGGTTGAGTGGCCACTCAAGTATCCTGATCTCTTCCAGCACATGGATGCGAGACCTCCGAAAGGGATCTTGCTCTACGGTCCACCTGGAACTGGAAAGACCCTGCTCGCAAAGGCTGTTGCAACCGAGAGTGAGGCGAATTTCATAAGCGTAAAAGGTCCGGAGTTCATCTCGAAATGGGTTGGAGAGAGCGAGAGGGCGGTGAGAGAGACCTTCAGGAAGGCGAGGCAGGCTGCGCCATGCGTGATCTTCTTTGATGAGATAGATGCCATAGCTCCGGCAAGAGGGAGCTCAGGAGATGCACGCGTTACCGAAAGAGTGATCTCGCAGTTGCTGACAGAGATGGACGGTCTGGAAGAGCTGAGGGATGTCGTAGTTATAGCTGCCACCAACAGGCCCGATATAATAGATCCAGCCCTGCTCAGGCCCGGGAGGTTCGATCGCCTGATACATGTGCCCCTGCCCGATAAGAGGGCGAGGCTCGAGATCTTCAAGATCCATACCAGGAGAAAACCCCTCGGGGATGATGTCGATCTGGATAGATTGGCGGAGATCACCGAAGGATACACCGGAGCGGATATCCAGGCGATATGCAACGAAGCAGTGATGTCTGCGATAAGAGAGTATGTTAGGGATAGGGAGATATTGGATAGGGATGGGATCAAGGAATTGAAGATCCATGGAAGACATTTTGAAGAAGCTCTTAAGAATGTAAAACCCATGGAGAAGGAGGAACTGGAGAGGTACGTGAGGATAGCGGAGAGATTCGAAAGGGAAGCGAGATAGTTCTAGATGTAGAGCCTCTCTCCATTCTTCCTCACAACCAGGCTACCCACCTCGAGGATCTCAACATCTTTCACCTCGACAAAGGGCTCAACATCTATCTCCAATCCCTTCTCGTACCTCACCATCACACCTCTACTGGATAGGGATAGGTTTTCATCTGTACCATCATCAACGTATACCCTGAGGTGATTGGCTGTCTCGATCCCGAAATCCTGGTGAACCTCCACATCTATATCTTCAGATGTTCCTGCGCACTCCACGGGTAACCAGCTTCCAACATATACCTCAGCCCATGCATGGGGTATTGCTCTGTATCCTCCATCCATTTCCCTGATCAGGTAACCCTTGACAAGCCTCGCTGGAATGCCAGCTGACCTGCATAGGGATATGTATAATATGGAGAGATCATCACAGTCTCCCATCCCAAGATTCAGGGTTTGCAGATCCGTCTGAGGAAACTTGCCCCCATCGTGGTGGGAATACTTGGTATTCCTCTTCAGCCACCTGAACAGGCGTTTAGCGATCTCAAAGGAGTTGTTCGATGCTCCGACAGATCCAACCACATCCCTTATCATCGGATCATCTGGATGGATCACCACCAGATCATCTATTCTTTGCTTCCCGCAAAACCTTCTCTTCAGATCCTCGTCTATCTTGCTCATATCTACATACCCTTCAGCGATGAGATCGGTTGCAAAAGAGCTCGTTCTGACCCTTGCACTCACCCCTATCTTTATCTTCTTTCCGCCTTCCTCACTGAAGTTCCATCTCACCGCTTGGTTATCTCCGATCACATCCTCCTCGTGAGAGTAATTCCCGATGATGGATAGGTTGAGAACAGATCCATTCAGGGGTTTTGGAAGGAATATCAGACAATCGATAACCAATCTTCCTTCTCCGCTGGAGTTAATGTAGTAACCATAGGATATCGAGAATTCTAGAGAGATCGGTGCGGATCGGTACCTGACCTCTCTATCCGCGATATCTATACAGCCTGATAGAAGGAAGATGATGACGAACATCAGGATAATGCACCTTCTCATACCATCATCTTCCTTAAGGCGTACCTACACCTCTCCCTCATCGGACACCTCCTGCAATCCGGTTCCTCCCTGCAGAACTTCTCGCCGAGCTTCGCCAGGGTCTGCAGATACTTGAAGGGATCCTCACCCATCTTTTTCGCCTCATTGGACAGGATGGTTATGGTCTCATCAGGTGTGCTCGTTGTTACCCATCCCAGCCTGTTGGCAACCCTGTGGACGATCTCTGCCTTTCTCGGCTTCCTTTCCCGCTTCACGGGGGTTATCCTCTCCTGAGCAACCGCGATCATCCTTTCCTCTCTTGATGGCTTGTAGCTCGGTACGCTCTCTTCTCCGGATATTATGGTCACGGATCTGCCACCATGACTCGTCTCTCTCACCCTTATCTCCACCATTATGGGCTTCGCCAGGTTACCGCCCGCAACCAAGGCGACGCCGACTTGGAGCCTCTGGATCTCGTCCGCGGTATCGGTGGTTAAACCTTCGACGGATTGAACGATCGCTCTCAGATCGTTTGGATTCGTCACCTTCAGTATTATGTGGGTGTTGCACTGCGAGATAACATTCTTATCGACCTTTGCTGGCCTTTGGCTTACGACGCACAGACCCATCCCGAACTTTCTTCCTTCCGATGCGACCGTCCTGAGTATGGATGAGGACACCGCATTACCAAAACCCCTCTCTGGGCAGTAATTATGTGCCTCCTCAACCACATACATGAAGGGCGGTATGATTCCAGCTTTCCTCGCATCAAAGAGCTCCTTGGTCAACCTCGCAACCACAACCTCCTGAATATCTGGAGGAACACCTTTCAGGTTTATGACCGAGCATCTCCCTTTCTTGACAAGCTCCTGAGGAGGAACGCCCTTCTCGGAGAGTATCCCTGTTGAGTCGAGTGCATCTAGGGCGGTTATGACATTCCACTTTGCACCACTCTTTGATGCAGAGACCCTTTCTATTATATCCCTGAGGGTGTAATTCTCCTTGAACTCCTTTATCTCCTTTATAGCTTGGTACAGGACGCCTATCTGGGGACCGGTGAGTTTGGAGTGGAGGAGATCCAAGATTTCTCTGGCTTCGAGGTTTGTTCCATTGAGGGTCAGCCTCACAGATCTGCCTCTTTTCTGAAGAGGAGAGAACTCCATGACCTGGCTGGCGTAGCCTCTGGGTTTCACCTTGAATCTGTCCATATGCTTGAGATCCTTCTCGTTTTTGTTCGGCTCTGATAGAGATACGTACTCTCCATGGGTATCGATTATAACCACGGGTATCTTCTTCTTGAGAAGCTCCTCCACGATCACACCGCATGCATAGCTCTTCCCCGCACCGGTCTTTGCCAGGATGCAAACGTGCTTCTGAACCATGGTATCTATCGAGAGGTATACCGGTATATCATGTCCCTTGAGCAAGCCTATATAGGCTCCTCCCTTCTCATCAGCATGGAGACCGAGAACGTGCCTTATGAGGGATTCGTTTGCCCTGTAGACGGGCTGACCTATCTCGAAAGGCGTTCTCGGAGTCTGGAGCAAACCCCTCTCATCCCTGTATCCGATGACCTCCGCCTTCGCGGAGAGATCGCTCTCAACGTATTTTGGAGTCTTATCCTTACCATATAATGCCCTTATGCTCTCGTAAGATAGATCGGAGTATCTCTTTATATCCATGACCTGTGCGAGGACGGTCCCTTCCTTGTGATAGACGGATATATAATCGAACCTCTGGATAGACTTATCCTCCACGATGAAGCTGAATCTGGTCGATCCAACATCCCCATAGATGAGGCCAGCTGGCTCCAGCATTCGATCAAGGTACGAGAGGAGCTCCCATTTAAAAACCTATCGCAATTTCCTGTAGCCCGAGAACAGCTCCAGGGCTTCCTCTTCCATGAAATGCAGATTTCCCGGTATAACTAGGGTGTGGGGTGTATCTCCGAAATAGATTCCTCTCAGCACCTTCGCCGGCGCCGATCTCGCTATACAATCATCTGATCCCGCCCTTGCAACACCGCACATCAGGGTGTCTTCTCTTATTATCCCATCCCCAGCCCTGTTCTCCATATCAAAGAGGAGATCGATGGCATCCCTTATGGTCATCAACCTCCCTTTTTCCATGTTTATATCGAGCAGAACAAGGGTATGCAAACCCCTTTCCAGGTTCTCCTTTATGGTATAATAAGGGCTGAGGGGATAGTAGCTGTTTTCCGGATATACCAAGGTTGTTGTTCTACCAAACTTGTAGTGCTGTAAACCGAGGATACTCGGTACAGCGGTGAGTACGCTTATCCCGTTGATGATCCTCGTCTTTATCCCCTTCTTCTCAGCCTCGATCCTCAAAGATACATGGGTAGTTGCAGCCATTGGATCGCCAACCACGAGAAGGGCAACCCTCTCTTCCTTCGCCCTCTCTATGATGGCATGTCCTTCCTCCAGTTCCTTCCTATCCAGGATGTGTATCTCCTTCCTCACCAATCCTCTGAGATCGTCTAAGCAATAATCTGATGGTTTGGATGTGTACATCTCGCAGAAGATCACATCGCTCTTCCTCAGAACATCAAGGGCTTTGAGAGTGAGATCACCTTTACCCAAACCTAAACCCACGAACACCAGCTCTCCCGACATGGTGGAAAAAAATTAGAAAATATTAATAATGGTTACTGCATAACCAATGGAGGGCACTTGGCAACTATCAGCCTCTGGCTCATTTTCCTTTCAGGCTCTCTGTGGAAACCAACGTCTTAGTATCTATCACGCCAGGTATTGCTCTTATCTTCTTTATGACGACCGAGCCTATCTCATCAAAATCCTTTGCCTCGATCTTTGCAAGGATGTCATACTCTCCAAATAGAGGGTATATCTCTGCTATCTCTTCAATCGATGACAGCTTATCAAAGATCTCCTTTTCCTTCATCGGGCTGACGGTTATAAGTACAAATCCCACCGCCATGCCCATGGAGAATACCAGAGAACTTAAAGATTTTTCCACGAGGAAGGTTTTTTCAGAGAATAAGATAAAAGCACTATCCCATTTCTCTTGGAAGAAGCCCCGGTGGTGTAGCGGTTATCATACGGGCCTGTCGAGCCCGTGACTCGGGTTCAAATCCCGACCGGGGCGTCGATGAAAATCTTTTTCTTTCCCTTGGAGATTAACGAGGATGATGAGGGTGAGGGTGGATTGCAAGCATTGTAGAAAGGATGCAGAGTTCATACCGGCGGATGGGAAGGAGATTATCAGATACTACTGTGCCCTGAACAGGATGGAAAACGGTTCATGCCCAGAGGATTGTGAATGGTACACACCTGATAAGAGCCTGGTGGTCTAGATCATGCACGTGAAGAAGGATTGCAGGTATTTCTCCTGGAAGAAAGAGGTTTTCGTCCTTTCCATGAATAAGGTGGATAGATCCATCCTTTACATACCTTCTTGTGAGAAGGGTTTGATCAATCCCTCCGGTTGCCCGGACAGATGCAGGTTTTACAAAAGGAAATGAAAGGAAGATGGCTTGACAGCGAACCGCCCTTCCCACGGGCTCGCGCACCGTAGTACAAGGCGGTACGCGGGCGGGCTTAACTTCCGGGTTCGGGATGGGACCGGGTGTTTCCCCGCCGCTATGG
>QMTN01000035.1 GCA_003651105.1 Thermoplasmata archaeon | reverse complement strand
TTACAACATGGCATCCTTCAGTGTTGAAGAAAGGAAGAGACCTGGTCCTGATAGGAGGAGCATAGAGATATCAAAGGTCATAGGAGAAGCTCTGGAAAACATAATAATGGTGGAAAAACTGCCTAGGGCTACCATAGAGATCAACATAGAGGTACTCGATGCAGACGCTGGCACCAGATGTGCAGGTCTAACCGCTGCAGCCGTAGCCTTGGCTGATGCGGGTATACCGATGAGGGATATACCGGTGGCATGCTCAGCTGGAAAGGTGGATGGACATATCGTTTTGGATCTCTGCAAGGAAGAGGATAATTACGGTGATGCGGATCTTCCCGTAGCTATAGCTCCGAGGAAGAAGGAGATCCTTCTTCTGCAGATGGACGGTCATCTCACTCCAGAAGAATTCGATAAGGCTCTTGAATTGGCCATAAAGGGCTGTGAGGAGGTATCGAAGCTCCAGAGAGAAGCTCTGCTTAAGAAGTACACCAAGGAGGTGATCAAGGAGAATGAGTGAGCTAGTTGTATCCGAGATAAAGAGGAAGTATCTGCACAAGCTTGCGCAGGCAAACAAGAGGATAGATGGCAGAGCTTTTGATGAGTACAGACCGATCAAGATAGAGACGAACTTCGTGAAGAAGGCTGAGGGATCCGCAAAGGTCGAGCTCGGTAATACGAAGGTACTGGTCGGTGTAAAGCTCGAGGTTGGAGAGCCCTATCCTGATTCACCGGATTGTGGGGTTCTCACAACGAATGCAGAGCTAATACCAATGGCATCTCCAGAGTTCGAAGCCGGTCCACCGGATGAGAAATCCATAGAGCTAGCCAGAGTAGTTGATAGAGGTATAAGAGAATCTGAGATGATAGACTTGGAGAAACTTTGCATAGAACCTGGAGAGAAGGTGTGGGTGGTCTTCGTTGATATCCATATCCTAGATTTCGATGGTAACCTCTTTGATGCATCATCCCTGGCTGCACTTGCTGCACTCTTAACAGCGAAGGTTCCGAATGAGAGGTTTGACCTCGGAGAGGACCAACCCCTACCGATAAAAAACGATCCACCCATATCATGTACCTTCGTCAAGTACAGTAATGTCATAGCGGTCGATCCGTGCTTGGAAGAGGAGCTCATCGCCGATGCGAGGCTAACGGTAGCTATAGATAAAAATGGTGACATCAGAGCGATGCAGAAGGGGCTTGCGGGTAGCTTTACCGTTGATGAGGTTAGAAAGATTATTAAGTCTGCTAGGGATAACAGTGCGCGCATCAGGAAGATACTGGAAAAGGCGGTAGGTAAGGATGGCGAGAAGGACTAAGAAGGTGGGTCCGGCTGGAAGGTTCTCATCCAGATATGGAGTCAGGATAAGGAAGCTCGTCAGGGATATAGAGGTCATCCAGAGAGCAAAACATATCTGTCCATCCTGCGGTCACAGGAGGGTGAAGAGGGTAGCCTCGGGTATATGGAAGTGCAGGAAATGCGATACTATTTTTGCGGGTGGCGCCTATATACCAAGGACAGAGAGTAGTCTCAACATAGAGAAGGTTTTGGGTCTGACGAGGGATTAGGATGGTTGAGTACAGATGCGGAAACTGCAAGAAGAAGGTTGATCTGAACGTTGAGAGCATAGGCTTGCAGTGTCCTTACTGTGGGAGCAAGATATTCTACAAGGAGAGACCACCGATAGCAAAGAGGGTGAAGGCTCGTTAGGATGAGGAAGGCGTACATCGAGATAGAGTTCGATAGCGAAGAGGATCTCGAGATCATTTTTAAGTCGGTGGAGCCAGAAGTCAAGAAAAAGATACCCAGAACGGCTGTTGGGATGAGGAAGGCTGGAAATAAGATGATCCTGGAGATATCATCTGATGATACGAGCTCGCTGAGGGCTGCGTGCAACTCCTTCCTCAGATGGATAGAGACCGCCAGGTCTGTCAGGGAAGGGTTTGCGGAGGATTAATTAATATACCAATAACGGATTCTCCTTTTGTCATGGGCATATACTCTTATTCGAAGCTGAACTGCTACCTACAGTGTCCCAGGAAGTACAAGTTTGCGTACATCGATAAGATAAGGACGGAGGTAAAGGAGACCATAGAGTCATTCACCGGAAACAGGGTTCATGATACCTTGAAAAAACTTTACAGGGATCTGATGTACGAGAAGCTCAATAGCCTGGAAGACCTTCTGGACTTCCTGAGAAGGGAATGGGAAAGGAAATGGAACGATGGCATACTGATAACCAGCAAGGAATATACCAGGGAGAATTACCTGAAGATGGCGGAGAGGTTCATAAGGGATTACTACAAAAGATATTACCCTTTCAACCAGTCCAGAACCCTGGCTGTGGAGGAGAGGATACTGATCGATCTCGATGGCACCGGAAGATACAAGGTTCAGGGCTTCATAGATAGATTGGCATACCGGGATGGAGGGATCTATGAGATCCACGATTACAAAACCAACATGACCCTGCCGGTTAGCGAGTACCTCGAGAACGACATCCAGCTACCCCTGTATGCGATAGGCGTAAAGAAACGGTACCACGATGTTAAGGAGATAAGGCTGATATGGCACTTCCTCGCTTTCGATAAGGAAGTGGAGATCGTAAAGAGCGATGAAGAGCTTGAGAACATCAAGAGGAAGGTCATCGATATCATAGAGAGGATAGAGAGATCCGAAGAGTTCCCGGCGAAGCCATCCGCACTCTGTGAGTGGTGCGAGTACAAGCCAATATGTGGCGAGTTCAAGCACAGGTACAGGCTCGAGGAGAAGACCCTTGACGATTTTTTATCGGATAAAGGTGTACAGCTCGTTGACAGGTATGCGGATCTGGTGGAGAGGAGGGAGAGGTTTCTGGAGGATATAGATAAGGAGATAGAGAAGGTGAAGAAGGAGCTGATAGATTTCGCTGAGAGGGAGGGACTGGATACGGTTTATGGAACAAAGGCGAGGGCGAGGATAGTGAAGGGCAAGAGGCTGATCTTTCCTCGGAGGGATGATGAGAGGAGAGAAAAGTTAAAAGAAGTCTTGAAAAAGCATAATCTTTGGGAGGAGCTGGCTGATATAGATGTTTACAAGCTCTCCAAGCTGTTGAGGGAAGGTTCTCTTCCTGTAGATGTGGAGGAGGAGATAAGGAGCTACCAGGATGTTGAGGAGGTTGAGAAGGTCTATCTCAGTAGATTCAGGGAGGATAAAGAATCGTAGATGTCGGGGGCGGGATTTGAACCCGCGACCTCCTGATCTCCCAGCGAACCCTCCAGCTGAGCTTATGAGTCAGGCGCTCTGCCAGGCTGAGCCACCCCGACTGAAAGATAAAACCAATATGGAATTTAAAAAGTTTTGCGGGACCATGTAAATGATATCCATCAAAAATCTTTATAATCGTGGCGAGGATACGCTTTTCCGATAGCATGGTATCTGTTGAGCCATTCAGAGGAATCCTCTACAATAGCGAGAAGATCCATGATCTATCTCTGGTAACATCGCCCCCATACGATATTATATCTCCAAAGATGCAGGAGGAACTATACAGGAAGAGCGAGTACAACATCGTTAGACTCATCTTGGGAAAGATACTGCCAGGAGACGATGAGAGGAACAACAGATACACGAGGGCAAGGGATCTGTTCAATAAGTGGCTTGAAGAGGGTATACTCATAGAAGATAGAGAACCTTCTATCTATCCGTACAAGGTGGAGTACCGAGTTAATGGAAAGGAGAAGGTGATGAGGGGTTTTTTCATCCTTCTAAAACTCGATCACGAGTACAGGCAGGTAAAGGCGCACGAGAGAACCCTATCCAAACCCAAGGAGGACAGGCTCAAGCTGATGAGGGAAACGAAGGCCAACCTTGAACCCATAGAGCTCCTGTACATGGACGAGGAAGACAGGATAATGGAGGAGGTTGAGAAGCATCTGGATAGACCGTGCATAGATGTCGTTGGGTACGATACCTTCAGGCATCGCCTCTGGAGAGTACAGGATGATGAACTGATAAGGTTCATCAAGGATGAACTCAGGGATGAGGTGCTCTATATAGCTGATGGTCACCACAGATACCAGACATCCGTTGATTACGCGAGAGAGGTCGGAGCTGGAGAGAACGATCCAAGAAACTACATGATGGTCGTCTTGGCCAACATGTTTGATGAGGGACTCACCATCCTGCCGACCCACAGACTCGTGAGAACGGAACAGAAGTTAGGAGAGATACTTGAGGGATGCAGGGATCACTTCCACGTGGAGGAGATAGATATGGATAGAGAAGGGTCTCCAGACAGGATATCCAGGGAGATACAGGATATCATAAGAACGGATGATGAGCATAGATTCGCCTTATACCACAGGGAGGGAGTCTACGTTCTTACCCTGAAGGATGAGAAGGTGATGGATAGGTTGGTGCCGGAGAGATCGAAAGCCTGGAGAACCCTCGATGTATCCATCCTGCACAAGCTGGTCATAGAAGGCGTACTGGGTATAACGGATGAAACCTTGGAAGAACGAGTCAAGTACACGAGGGATACAGCAACTGCGATAAAGAAAGTTGATGGTGGGGAGTTCGATCTATCCTTCATACTGAATCCGACCAAGATAGAGCAGATAAAGGAGATAGCATCGATGGGCGAGCACATGCCGCAGAAATCAACCTACTTCCTTCCGAAGTTGCTGTCGGGTCTTGTTATGCGAAGATTCTGAGGAGAGGTTTTATAATCTCCTCTCCATTAACTATCGGGATGCACTCACCCCAGGGTTACTACGATAAGGTGAAAGATCTGATATCAAGGGAAGATTTCAACAGGATTCTCTCTGATCTGGATGAGGAGTTCGATGGATTGATATCAAGGGATGTTCTTGAATACCTGATAGTGGATGAGATGGGCAGGAACAAAAGCTACATCACCCCGATCTCGAAGATAAGACCAGGCAGAGATTATACCCTGTTTGGAAGGGTCATGGATATATCCAGAAGGAGAGAGAGGCCTTCCATCATCATCTCCGATAACACCCTATCCTGTATCCTGAACCTGTATGACAGAAACTCGAGGATTATTGATGAGATATCCATAGGAGATAGAATAAAAGCGGTGAACTGCCACTCCATCATCGGAAGGGATGGGATAGTGCTTTATGCTGATAGATGGAGCCACATCGAGATAAACCCGGAAGACGCCCCCTCCATAGAGATAGAGCCCATCATGGGAAGGATCCTGCAGAGGAAAGATATCAAGGTCATGTTTGATGAGGATGGTGACGTAAGGTTCAGCAGGGATCTCTTGATAGAGTGGAAACGATCCGTCTGCCTGGTCAGGGTATGGGATGATCGGGTGAAGATCGTCGAGAGGATGAGGGAAGGGGATCGTATCATCATATACGATCCGATAAGGTTCAAGATAGATGGTAAAACCTTGATAGAGGTAAGGGGGATAAGTAGGATCGCCAAATCTTAATAAACGAAAACCTATTTAGGTTTGGGTTCTAGGATGGAGGAGGAAATAACCATAGAGAAGTTACCGGGCGTTGGACCTGCCACCGCAGAGAAGCTCAGAGAAGCTGGGTTTGATGATCTCCTCACTATAGCTGTTTCCTCTCCAAAGGAGCTCGCCGAGGCGGTTGACATAGGG
>QMTN01000034.1 GCA_003651105.1 Thermoplasmata archaeon | reverse complement strand
TCTTTGTCTCGTAACCCTCAGCTGTTACCTTCAGGTCATAGATCCCTGGGTTCAGCTCTATGCTGAACTTACCTTTCTTCCAGAGGAACCATCCCGTGGTGGTGTTTGCTATCTCATTGGTTGTTCCATGCTCGTAAACTATGATGCTCGCTCCAGCTATTCCTTTCTTGAACCAAGACTGTGCATCATAGACCTTCCCTTCTATACCCGTCTTACCTCCAAAAGCAAAATTGAGGATGAGGATATCCCTCTCTGCGCTCGCTGTTCTCACTTGATCATCGTAATGATCGTATGCTATTACCTTTATGGTGTGCCAAGAGAATGCTCTCTCGTTCCAGGTGTAGTTGAATGGCTCGCTATCATCGACGAACTTACTCTCGTTGTCTATGATGAACTCGACCTCCACATCGCCATATGCGTTCTCGACCTCCGCGGATATCGTTATCTTCCCTATAACTATGGTCAGATTTATCGGTAAGACAAAGATCTCTCTGTCCATGAAGTAGATTCCACCGGCTACGGGTCTGGTTATGTTAACCTTCAGCTCCTCGAGGGTTACGAACTTGCAGATCGCATCTGGTTCAGCGGGTGGAGCTTCAACATTTCCAGCATTATCTATGGCTATGGAGTAGAACTGGTAGTATCCAGCAGTTGGTGCATGGAATGTCCAGTCTCCTTCCATCCAGTCGCTCCACGTTTCGTTGTCTGATGAATACCTGTAGTAGAGCTTGACCTCTGATACACCGCTCCTGTCATCGGATGCAGTGTAGCTTAGTTCTAGGGTTAACCCGATGTGTTCGTACGGCACTATATCATTCACTTCTGATGTAGGAGCCACGGTGTCGATTCCGGCGCTCGCCTCCTCGGTGAGCTCCTTCTCCTCCTTATTTCCTAAAGCATCGTATGCGATCGAGCAGAACCTGTAGTAGCCATCACTTCCAAAGAATTCCCAAGACCATCCATCTTCACCGTTCGCATCCTCTCCAACCAACTGCCAGTCCGTCCATTCGTTTCCATCCTCGCTGTAAGCGTAGTAGAGCTCAACCCTTGACACGTAGGTTTCATCATCCCATGCGGTAGCTGTTACCGTGAACCCTTTGTTGTGCCAGTATGGAGCTATGGCGTTGACATATGAATGTGGTGGCCAGGCATCGTTGACTATGCAGAATGTTGCGTTGTCGAACTTCTCTATGATCTGATCACCGACTGTGTAGTAGAGATATGCGGTGTTGTTGTAACAGCCATAACAGTTCCTTCCAGTAAATCTTGCCGTTATCTCTATGTAGAACTCCTCGCCAGCCCCAACGGTTATGTTCCATATGAGGGTATTGTCGATTATCTCATCCGGCTCCGGCTCCGCAGATACATACTCGAGCTTGAAGTCCTCCGTATCCAGGAGAGGATCGATAACCTTCACCTGAATATCTCTTCCACCAGAGTTACTCACCGTAATATTGAATGTCATCTCGTCTCCATAGAATATGCCGATGCTATCCTTCCATTCGCCAGTTCCGGGATCTCTCGCCTTCTTCTCTATCTCCACCTCCGGGCAAGGTATCT
Organism: Thermoplasmata archaeon; assembly: GCA_003651105.1. Lineage (GTDB taxonomy): Archaea > Thermoplasmatota > E2 > DHVEG-1 > B18-G2 > B18-G2. The sequence continues at coordinate 4,137 of QMTN01000034.1, read as the reverse complement.
CTATCGATGCGTTATCCTCATCGTAGAGTGACATACCACTGCACTCTTCTCCCCTGACCTCCGCAACATTTTCATAGACTCCGCATCCATCATCATCTTTTACAATCGCCCTGAAGTATAAGGATAGCGTTCCACCATCTGGTATCCTGAATACATCACCCAGATACCACGTTAAGTTATTGTCATCAATGGTCGGCTCAAGGTTTCCACTGTAATTCTCATCCCATCCACTCCAGTCGCCGGAGAATCTCGTCGAGTTCTTCTGGTATTCCAGAATATCCGGAAGTCTGTCAACTATGGTTATGTTGTGGAACACGTACTTCAATGGATCGAGAGGACTACCGTGGTAGAGGATATCTATCCTGAACTCCACGATCTGTCCCGGAATAACCTCTATAATCTCGCCCCATCCAGTTTCTGGACAGAATCCCCTTACAACCTTGCTAACCTCTATGGATGGCTCGTACAGGACTATCGTTACCTTATCTGTTGCGTTCACACCCTGATCAGTAGTAACAGTAGCTACGTTATTTCCTTCTCCTCCAGATATCGGTGTTGCTGAGAAGATCTTCTCTATGGATGCGCCCGGCGGAAGCGGATCGGTCAAGTTCCATCTGACGTAGGTGTCGTTGGCATAGCTATGTCCTCCATCACCGTTATACTTCAGGAAAAGCGGTAGGAAGTCTTCCAGCTTGCCGGTCAGGTTGATATCGCCGGTGTTTGTCACATTTATCTTGAAATATACCTTGTCGATCTCTGGCAGGTATCCTTCAAGGTGATCCATCCAGTTTGTTCCATCTGTGGATACGTATTTCCTGACCTCCACGCCCGGGAAGCATGTCACATTAGCAAGGGCTGAATCATTTCCAGAGACGAGGGTGCAGTCAATCAATGCCTCTACATCCACGATGTTCTCAAGCAAACCGCATCCATTCACGGTTGCATTGAAAATTACTATGATCGGGAATTCAGATGGATTCTCCACCTTCCAAGTTAGTTCACTATCTGATATGTTGGGCTCTTCAGGTACACCATTGATCCTTGATGTCCCCTCCACGTAAGCAAGTCCATCCGGGAGATCATCGACTATCGTGATATTATCGAAGCCGGTGCCACCGGTATCCTCTACGATTATCTTGAAAGTGATTTCAGATCCCAGAGTTGTTGTCACCTCATTGCTGTAGACATCACCATCGAGGCTGACCAGCTTCTCTACGCTTATCTCGGGAACAATCTCCTCGACGGTAACATTGGCAATAGCTTCCCCATAGACCTTTACTCCGCTACAGTGGTTTGCCGTAACATTGACAAGATTTGTCCATTTGCCGTAGTCTGTGACATTCGCCTCAAAGGTTATGTATAATTTCTCTCCCTCTCCTATATGGATTGAATCTTCCAGTTCCCAGACCAAAGTGTTGCCGATGATCGAGGGTTCCGCATCACCACTATAGCAACCAGAGAATTCTCCGCTACCAGCAACGTATTCCAGACCACTTGGTAGCGTATCTCTCACCGTTATGTTGTACAAGATATACCCACCTGAGTCGTCCGGCTGGGATATCGAGATGTTGAACCTTACTTTGTCACCGATATCTGCGGTTGTCTCATCCACCCATTCCGAGCCATTCCATACCTTCTTGTCCACCTGCATCAGATCTGAATTTGAGTTCTCGATGTTTAGTGGTTTTACTACTGTGGATAGACTGGTTGTTACTAGCGCCACCGCCAGCAAAACAACCATACCTATACCTTTCCTCATTCTACGCTACCCCCAAATTCCGCGGATTCGGTTAATACCAATATCTTCTATCAGTATTTTAATTTATCGGTATATATATTTTTCTGTATTCTATCTTCTTGCCAGAATCCTGTCTATCCTCGCCTTTAAATCCCTTGCATCAAAGGGCTTCTCTATGTAATCCTCTCCCAAGAAACTTCCCACCTCGCGAGCGGTTGGATCGGTTCTAGCGGTGAGGAATATTATTGGGATCTTCTCCCATTCCTCCCTCTCCTTTATCTGGTTGTACACCTCCCATCCGCTCATCCCTGGTAGCATGATATCCAGGATTATCAAATCTGGCTTGATCCTTCTCTCTTCCAAAAGCTTCAGGCATTCTTCTCCGTTCTCGACAGGTATAACCTCTATATTCTCATCTAATGTGGTCAACCCTTCTTTTATGGAGATCAACACATCCGGGTTATCATCCACAACCATTATCCTCTTCTTCCCCATCCCCATCATTAATGGATAATGCTTAACCCATACTTGTACCTTTCTGCAAAATCAGCTCACGTAGTAAGAGAGCCACTCTTCCTCTTCGAAAACCGTTTCTTCCTTTCTCTGTTGCTTAGCCTCTCTCTTCTTCACTTCCTCAACCCTCTCTCCTCCAAAGATCCTCTTGAGCTTTTCTATGAACATTTCACTAATATTATTCATCAGCATGATATATTAATTTTCCGATGAAAGTCTGTACCTCAAACCATACCCCGGGAAAACCGTTATATAAAAACTTCTCATATCTGCTGGGAGATGAGGGAAGGGTACGATTACAAGGAAGTGGAGAGGAAGTGGCAGGAGAGGTGGTTCAGGGAAAGGATATACGAGGCTGAAAGGAAGGAGGGGATGAAGAAGTTCTTCATTCACTTTGCCTATCCAGGAATATCCGGTTATCTGCATGTTGGTCATATGCGAGGTTTCACCTATGCAGATATAATAGCTAGGTACAAGAGGATGAAGGGATACAACGTTCTGTTTCCCGCCGGATTTCATGCGTCTGGTCTGCCATCTGTAGCCTTTGCGAGGAAGGTGGAGAGAGGGGATCCAGATACGATAAAAATGCTGAAAGAGAACGGTTGCCCGGATGATGTGATAGATAGGCTGAAGGATCCAAGGTTTGTTGTAAAGTTTTTCAGCAAGGTCTACGTCGAGGATTACTGGAAGAGGTTCGGTTTCCTCATAGATTACTCAAGACTCATGGATACGATATCAGAAGGATACAGGAAGTTCATAACTTGGCAGTTCTTGAAACTTAAAGAGAGAAATCTCTTGACACAGAAGACCCACTTCGCACCGTACTGCCCAAACTGTGGCCCGGTAGCTGTGGATAAATCTGAGACAGATATATCCAGAGGTGGAAACGCAGAAGTCCTGGAGTTTACCATCATAAAGTTCAGGATGGAAAATGGTTTGATCCTGCCGGCAGCTACGCTTAGGCCAGAGACCATCTTTGGGGTTACCAACATGTGGGTCAATCCGGATGTTGTTTATGAGAAGATTAAGGTTGGCAACGAGGTATGGATATGCTCTCCAGAAGGGGCAGAGAAACTGAAGTACCAGATGGAGGAGGTAGAGGTAACCGGAGAAAGGATAGAAGGGAGGGATCTTATCAACAAGACCTGTGAGGTTCCTCTAGTTAACAGGAAGGTTCCGGTGCTTCCGGGAAGATTCGTCGATCCATGTTTTGCCACCGGAATCGTGATGAGCGTTCCCGCTCATGCTCCATACGATTGGATAGCTCTACAAGAGAGTGGAGCGGATATAGAGCCCATAGGGATAATCAGGGTTGAAGGATACGGAGATATACCTGCAAGGGAGATATGTGAGGATATGGGTATAGAGAGTCAGGATGAAAGAGAGAAGCTTGACAGGGCTACCGAGATCATCTACAAGAAAGAATTCCATACCGGCGTGATGAACGAGGCATGCAGAGAATATGCTGGTCTCAAGGTATCAGAAGCAAAAGAAGAGGTGAAGGAGGAGCTTATCAGCAGGGGATTTGCCGAGATCATGATGGAGTTCTCGGAAGATGTTGTGTGCAGGTGTGGGGAGAGGGTCGTTATAAAGAGGATACCTGATCAGTGGTTCATAAGATACAGCGATGAAGAGCTGACCGAATTATCGAAGCTCCATGTTGAGAGCATGAACATCTACCCAGAAGAGTACAAGAAGGAACTGCCAGGAATCCTTGACTGGTATAGCGATAGGGCCTGCATCAGGAAAGGTTCGTGGCTGGGTACGGAATTTCCCTTCAAGAAAGGATGGATAATAGAGCCGATCTCTGACTCGACGCTTTATCCAATCTATTATCTTGTATCAAAGTACGTGAACGAGGACAAGATCAACCCAGAAGAGATGGA
>QMTN01000033.1 GCA_003651105.1 Thermoplasmata archaeon | reverse complement strand
CTTTATGTTCTCTGCATTCCTCACAGCCGATGCATTCATCTCTATAGCAACCCACCCATACTCGTTTGCAAGCGCCAAAGCGGAGGACGTCTTTCCTATTCCAGGTCTGCCATAGATTATCATGCCCCTTTTCTCTGGTAACTTCTTTCCCTTCCATTCATCGGCCCATCTCCTGAGCACATCCTTTGCCTGATCGTTGCCAATCACCTCGTCTAAGGTTCTCGGTCGATACTTCTCTGTCCAGTCGATCATTACCCAGTTAAAGGGCTGAAAGGTTTTAACCCTTTTCACGATAGTATTTTAAATGCTCTTCCTCTTCTGGGAATGGGCGGGGATGGCCCAGCCTGGTACGGCGCAGGGTTGCTAACCCTGTGGGCGTATGCCCTCGTGGGTTCAAATCCCACTCCCCGCGCTTGAAGAAACTTTTAGATATTTTTCAAAAAATTTAAAATGCCAGATACTTATTATGGATGGGAGGAGTTAGGTTGATAAACAGCAGAAGGAGCGAGTTTGAGATACTTGCAGATATTTTGAGGCTGGCAAAGGATGGGGCAAAGAAGACCCAGATAATGTATCAGGTTAATCTCAGTTACTCTCAGCTCCAGAATTACCTGTCCTTCCTGAGGAACAGAGGCTTCCTCGATGAGATCGGGGAGGAGCAGGGAAGGATTTACAGGATAAGCGAGAAGGGTTTGAAGCTCTTGGAAAATATAGATAGCGTTCTCTCGTGCCTAAGGTGAGAAGGTATCGATCTCGTAATCCTCCATCCTCCTCTTTCCAATAACCATCTCGAGCTCCACAGGCGTAAGTATGGGGATATCGAAACCTTGATAATCATCTATCGCCACCCTTGGACATGCCGTTGATACGAGGCAATCAAACCCTCCGAGATCCTCGATCAGATCCGGTCTGACATCATCCATGATCAGGAGATGGGCTTTCTTTTCCCGTTTCTCCAAATCCCTCTTTATCCTCCTGGCGAGACCAAACCTGTTCTGACCCACCTTCTTGCTGACGATTATTCCAAAGCTTCTGGCATCCATGGATCTTGAGACCAGGGAGAGCCTGATCCTCATCAGCTTTCTTGCCATCTCCATTAACTCTTCTGGATTCGAGATCCTCATGGAGAGTGGATCTATGGAGTAAACCCTTTTCTTTCTCGCCATGCATATTCCAATGGGATGGAAGCTACCGGTCCCTATGAAGATGACGGCATCTGCTCCGGCATCTATGGATGAGAAATCACAGCCGAGAACCAGACCAGCTTTTGCTATCCTCTCGCTACCCTTCCCCAGAAGAACATCGTATCCCTTCAGCAATCTCCCGATCTCCTCGAGGTAATCCACATGCTGGGCCGTACTGACTAGAGATACCTTCTTCTCGTAGATATTATCCCTTATCATCCTGGCAATCCTTTCCGGATCGATCTCGATGACAGCATTAACAAACTCAACCGGAAAATCAACCCTCACGCTTGGTATGGGAAGATGACCCATGTGAAGGATCAAGTCAGCCGATACAGCTTTAGCCTCATCCAGAGCTAAATCACATGCCCCAAAGCATGAGCTGGAGCTCAGGATAACCTCTGATCCGGTTATCTCCTCTATTAGGTCAGAGATCTTCCTTGCATAGATCTTGAGACCTGCTGGTAATTGAAGAAGGATTCTTTTGTTACCCCTGATTTTATCGAAAGGTATATCTATCCTATAGCTCCCAAACCTCATGAGATCAGCCCCGAGATTGCAAGCATTATCCCAAGATTAACTGCAATCAGCAGGATGGATGGAGGGATTATTTTTTGGTAGAATTTCATGGCATTCACCTTGAAGTACTCATTGGTTACCGCGACGCAGAGATGCAGGGGGGAGAACAGGTAACCCGAGAAGGAGCTCACATAGAAGATCGATGTTAGAGCGATGGCATCACCCCCAATCGTTCTAAGCAACGGCTCTACAACAGGGTATGCAAGAGCTATGGACCCGAGGTTATGTCCCATCAGGATGGATAGAAGAAAGGGAAGAGGGATGATGATCAAGAGGGGGTGCAAGCAGTTGGAGGAGAAGAATCCGCTCAGGAACTCTATAACATCAGATGATAGGACGACCGCTCTAAAGGTCAGTATACCAACAACAGCGAAGGGCAACTTCCAGGATATGCTCCTCGCAATCAACTTTGCTCCTTCTCCCAAGCCACTCCTCTTGAGCGCTAGAACAGAGAGAATCCCCACCGGTACGGATATCAGAAGAGAGGTTATGGATTCCACACCAAACAGCAAAGTTAGGATTATGGAGATCAGGATAGGTGTAACTATGGGTAGTAGGAACCTCAACCATCTGGTTTTCGTTTTCCTCTCCTTTTCGCTACCCTCGATGCCCCTTATCCTTGTCATACCAATCAGTATCATGAAGATGAATATCGGTATCTGGTAAAGGATTAAAGAATAGATGTTGATGCCCGCGAAATCCTCACTGCATATGAGGATGAGAGATGATGATAGAGGGGAAACCAGGAACCAGATGTGGCGAAACCAGATATTGTAGAATGCGAGATCCTCCTTGCTAACCCTTACCCTTTTTCCCTCTATCCCTATCATGGGAGCAGAGAATATCGCCCCACCTGGCACATGGAGTAGACCCAAGGTTGCTGGGATGATTGCAAAGAGGGAGCGTCGACTGAAAGAGTTTCTCAGACCCCTGAGGATCTCCTCCAGCATACCGGTTATCTCCATGGTTCTCGCAATAATGGTTATCATCAAGACGACGAGGGTCAGCTTTATCATGGAGAGATCGATGGTGCCATCATCTATCGAATAGATCAGCTCAGCCAAGATCTCTTTTGCCATGATCAGGGGATCTCTCTCAAATGCCGAGAAGACAAAAACCGGGATCGATCCAATGAGCAAAGATAACCCGAAGCTCCTCCCCCTGCTGATGAGAAGGATTATCAGCAAGAAGGAGAGGATGAGACCGATGAACCCCAGCATCCTATCTCTCCGGTCAGCCTCTCTGCCTCCCTTCTTGATCTTTCCATAACCTCATCCTTATCCAAGGTGAGGAAATCATCTCCCAGCATCAGGACCTTTCCATCCACTATGGTTGCATAGACGTCAAGGGATCTGCACGCATAGATCAGATGGGAAACCACATCATAGCATGGAGTCAGGTGGGGTTTCTTAAAATCTATGACAACCAGGTCAGCGAGCTTACCTTCCTCTATGGATCCGATCCTATCAAAGGCATGGAGAGCCTTTGCTCCATGGATGGTTGCCATATCAAGCACCTCCTGAGCCTTAGCTACGCACGGATCCCATCTGTGGTGCTTGTGCAACAAAGCCACAAACTTCATCGATTCGAACATATCTAAGGTATTGTTGCTGGCGGGACCATCCGTACCTATACCAACGTTCGCCCCTTCCTTGAAGAGCTCAGGAAGGGGAGTGAAGCCACCGGTGGCTAACTTCATGTTGCTCACCGGATTATGAGAGATGCTCGCCCCATGTCTAGCTATCTCCCTGACCTCTCCCTTCGTTATCCATCCGCAGTGCGCCAAAATGGTTCTATCGTTCAGTAAACCGGCCTTTCTTAAAACCTCGAGGGGTCTGGCCTTGTATCTTCTCCACACATCGTGAACCTCGTGCTGGGTTTCTGAGCAGTGAACCTGGATCAGGAGATCGTGTCTATCAGCTATATCCGCGCACCTTTCCAAGGTTTCAGGCGAGCATGTGTATGTTGAATGGGGAGCGATGGTTGGGGTTATGAGACCATCATCCTTCCATCTTCTCACAAAATCCTCGCATCTGGGAAAGAGCTCATCGAACCTATACTCGGGTGTGCCGAAATCGAGAAAGGAGAAACCTAGGAATCCTCTCAGTCCAGCCTTTCTGGTTCTTTCAGCTATGGTATCTTCGAAGAAGTACATGTCCGCAAAGCTGGTTGTACCGGTTGATATCATTTCGAGCAAGCCAAGATCCGTTCCTGCAGATACGGAATCTCTATCCAGCTTTCTCTCAACCGGCCATATCCTATTCCTTAACCATTCCTCCAGAACCATGTCATCTCCATATCCTCTCAGCAGGGTCATGGGGATGTGGGTGTGAAGGTTTATCAAACCTGGAATGGTGACCTTCCCTCTACCATCTATCTTAAAATCAGCCTCCACATCTATCGGCTTGGCAGACACCTCTCTTATGATATTATCCTCTATGTAGATGTCTCCCTTTATTCTACGTCTCTTATCATCCTGGGTAAGTATCAGGGTGTTCTTTATGATCACGCTCATAGGACATCATAGGTTTCTCGGTGTTACACCCTCGTTCCAGTAGTTATCGAAGAGATCGTTGAGCTTCAGGAGAATGCTCTTCTCTACGGTTATCATGGCTGGTACGTTTTCCTTGAAAGGACCAGCGAGAACTATGGCTCTATCCTCTCCTATGGCAAAGCAACCTCTCACATTGGGATTGTATCTCACGTTCAGCCCCCTAAGTTTATCTTTATCCTTGCACTGCTTGACAACTATCCTTGCGCCCTGCGGAATATCGGCATCGAGAAGATACTCGGCAACGATCCTCGGGTTCGTCAGGGAATCCAGAGACCATTTGCTTGTGAATCTCGATGCTGGTTCGTGACTCTCCTCCTTCCTTGGGGAAATCATGGACATAGCGATTACTGCCAGGATTGCACCAGCCACAAACCCGATCAATGCCGAGACAATCATGTTCCCATCCTTGAATCATCCAGAGGGTTATTATCCTTTTCATTAGCTTTCAGCTACCACACAACCTTACCATCCTCTGTCAGGTCCATGTTCTCAGCATGGGGCTTATCAGGTAAGCCTGGCATGGTGGTTATCTTTCCGGTTATCGGAACGAGAAAACCAGCCCCAGCTGAGAACTTTATCTCCCTGATGGTTATCTTGAAACCCTTCGGTCTGCCGAGTAGGGAGGGATCATCTGATAGAGAGTACTGGGTTTTCGCTATGCATACCGGAAGATTATCAAGACCTATCCTCTCCGCTAGTCTGACATCCTGCTCCGCCGTAACCGTGTAAACAACCCTGTCCGCACCGTATATCTTTTTTGCCACGATCTCGATCTTGTCCTTTATGTGCATATCGGGATCATAGAGGTATCTGAACCTGGATCTCTTGTTGTGCAGCAGATCAACGAGCTTCCCTGCCAGCTCGATCCCACCCTCTCCACCTTGAGCATAGACATCAGCCACCGCAAAGGGCACATCCCTATCATTACAGAATCCCTCGATCACATCTATCTCGGAATCCTTATCTCCATCAAACCTGTTCAGAGCAACTATATAGGGTACTCCAAACAGCTCCAAATTTTCCATGTGTTTCTCGAGGTTGGCAAGCCCCTTTTTCAATGCAGATAGATCACTTCCTCCCCCGTGCCTCTTTAAAGCTCTGGTACTAACAACAAGTATCGATGCATCCGGTTTTAGAGAGCCAACCCTGCAGACTATATTAAAGAACTTCTCAGCCCCAAGGTCTGTTCCAAAACCAGCCTCGGTTACGAAGTAATCCGCGAGCTTCAAACCGAGCTTCGTTGATATCAAACTGCTCGCACCGTGAGCTATATTTGCGAAGGGTCCTCCGTGAACGAATGCTGGCACACCTTCGATGGTCTGAACCAGGTTTGGCTTTATCGCATCCTTGAGAAGAACCGACATGGCTCCAACCGCATTGAGATCCTTTGCATAGATGGGCTCATCATTGTAATCATATGCTACAATTATCCTCGATAGCCTGT
>QMTN01000032.1 GCA_003651105.1 Thermoplasmata archaeon | reverse complement strand
TTCTCGATGGCGGCGGCGCATTGGGCTCAATGATCCTCGCTTTATCATCATCCAAGGTTGTTATGGTAAAGCTCACCGCAACCCTCATCTCTTTGAGCAAGTCTATATCTCTCGTAACGATATCTGATTTCGTGAGGATCAACAGCCTGATATCCTTCTCTTTGAAGATTTGCAGACATCCTCTAGTAAACCTGTTGTATCTTTCTTCTGGTGGATACGGATCCGAGCTGTTAGCCATGCTTATGTAGCTATCTACTTTATGAACTTCTCTCCTCAGCCTGCGGAAGAGGTCTTTCTTCACCCTCGATTTGAAGGGGTTTGGTATGTATGAAGATATGTAACAGTAGATACATGCATGGGAACAGCCAGTATATGGACTGAAAGAGTACTTCTTTGGGCATGTACAGAGTTTTGATTTCCATGGGTCGAATTCTGATATTATCAACAAGATAAAAATATCGTTTCAGGATATAAAATATACCTCGGGAGGGGATCTCTTATGCGTGCTTCTCTGCTATATCTCCGACGGCGGGCAGCTTGAATTTTGATAGCATCGCAATCGGTAGTGTACTATCTGTAATCTATGGGAGAGTGTTGTATCTTTATATAGTGGTCTGAGATTAACATCGTTGGGGGTTGAAGATGATAGGGGCAGTAGTATTCGTGATAGCATTTCTGATTTTCCTGGGGATGACATTGAGCTTGGGCGTTTTTCCACCTGGGGATATGCTGTACAGATTACTCAACGTACCCGAAACAAGCTATCCCGTCCTCGGCTATCCGGCAACCCTGCTTGTCGAGGCGGTGTTCAATGGGGTTGTTTATGGTTTCATAGTATGGCTTGTTTTCAGTTTGGCGATGATGGTGAGGAGAAAACAGAAAGGAAAGAGGAAAGGAGAGCGAGTTGAAAGTAAAAGGGATATGGAAACCAAAGAAACGGGTCATGAGATCAAGGTAACATCCTCTCAAGACGAGGAGTCGTGATTGAGAAAGATTGGCTGCACGCCTTTTCATGGTCCTTCGCTGGACTCTTCTGACAATCCTTTGATCCTGTCATCGAATCCTTTCCTCGAGTTGATGTATTAGAAAATGTAGCCTTTCTATCAGCCTATCCATCGTCTTGCGCTGTTTTTCGATCTCACTAACCATGGTATCGAGTAATCTGATCAGTTCTTTGCACAAGGTTTCCATGGTCTCTAGAAATTCTCTGCCAACCGATATCTTTGTACTCGGTCCCATCCCAATGGTTATGGTTGCACTGTCTGCGAGCTCCCTATCAAACCTCCTCAGTTCCCTCAATATCTCCTCTATTCTCTTGACAACTTCTTTTGGATCTGGTGCGGTTGTTTCCACACGCAAGATATCTTTCTGATTGTATTCGTTTCCCATACCGATACCTCAGCAACATTTTAATATGGAATTACCTTATCTGATTTTCCAAGGACTTGGAGGGGTAATGGGTATGGAAAAGGTATTCATAAAGTGGTTTGATGAGCTCGGGATCAAGGATGTTCCTCTCGTCGGGGGGAAGAATGCATCCCTCGGTGAGATGATAAGAAACCTATCTAGTAAAGGTGTTAACGTCCCCAACGGTTTTGCTATAACAGCATATGCATACAAGTACACCATAGAAAAGGCTGGCATAGATGAGAAGATCAGGGAGATCCTCAGGGATCTCGATACTCACAATGTCAAGGATCTAGCGGAAAGGGGAGAGAAGATAAGGAACCTGATAAGAAATGCGCCTCTTCCAAAAGAGCTCGAGGAGGAGATAAGGAAACATTACAGGGAAATGGAAAGGATGTATGGTAAGGATGCTGATGTTGCAGTAAGGAGTAGCGCAACCGCGGAGGATTTACCTGATGCGAGCTTTGCGGGTCAGCAAGAGACCTTCCTCAATGTTAGGGGAGAAGAGGAGGTTATCAGGAAGGTCAAGGAATGTTTTGCCTCCCTGTTTACGAATAGAGCCATCTCCTACAGAGAGGACAAGGGCTTCGATCATTTCAGCGTGTATCTCTCTGTCGGTGTTCAGAAGATGGTGAGATCCGATCTTGCAAGTTCTGGAGTGATGTTCACCCTCGATACTGAGAGCGGTTTCAGAGATGTTGTCTACATAACCGGAGCCTATGGTCTCGGAGAGAACGTCGTCCAAGGTAAAGTCAATCCAGATCAGTTCTATGTCTTCAAACCAACCCTCAAGAAGGGTTACAGACCCATTATAGAGAAGAGGCTGGGAACAAAGGAGAGGAAGCTGATCTATGCAGAGAATGGAGGAACCGTGGAGGTTGAGGTTGATCCAGAAGATAGAAAGAGGTTTGTTCTGACCGATGATGAGATCCTGAAACTAGCTGAATGGGCTTGCATCATAGAGGACCATTATGGAAAGCCGATGGATATAGAATGGGCAAAGGATGGCATCACCGGAGAACTCTTTGTGGTTCAGGCTAGACCGGAAACTGTCCATTCCCTGAAAAGCTACGCAACCGTTGAGACCTATATCCTGGAAGAGAAGGGAAGGATCCTACTTGAAGGAGAGGCGGTTGGAACAAAGATAGGACAGGGAGAGGTTAACGTGATAGAGAGCGCAAAGGACATCCACAAGTTCAAGAAGGGGCAGGTCTTGGTTACAGATATGACCGATCCGGACTGGGAGCCAATCATGAAGATAGCCTCCGCTATAGTAACAAACAGGGGAGGAAGAACGTGCCATGCAGCCATCGTATCTAGGGAGCTCGGCATACCCTGCGTTATTGGCACTGGAAATGCAACATCAGTTCTTAGGAATGGTCAGAAGGTTACCGTGGACTGCTCAGAAGGTGTTGGTAGGATCTATGAAGGTCTCCTGAAGTTCAGGATTGAGAAACTGGATCTCGAAAAGCTACCGAAGACGAGGACCAAGATAATGATGAACGTCGGTGTACCTGAGAAGGCATTCTCTCAGGGCATGATACCAAACGATGGTGTGGGCCTCGCGAGGGAGGAGTTCATAATAAACTCCTACATAGGGATCCATCCCCTAGCTCTGATAGAGTATGAGAAACTCAAAGAAAAGGCTAAGGATGATGAGAGGATAGCGGAGGTCGTCAGGATTATAGATGAGAGGACTTATGGGTACAAGGATAAATCCGAGTTCTTCGTTGATATGCTCGCAAGGGGTATAGCTAGGATAGCTTCCGCATTCTATCCAAAGGATGTGATAGTGAGGTTATCCGATTTCAAGAGCAATGAGTATGCAAATCTGATAGGAGGATTCCTTTACGAGCCAAAGGAACACAACCCGATGATAGGATGGAGGGGTGCATCGAGATACTACGATGAGAGGTTCAAACCAGCATTCGCTCTCGAATGCAAGGCTATAAAGAAGGTGAGGGATGAGATGGGTCTGACAAATGTGAAGGTGATGATACCCTTCTGCAGAACTCCAGAAGAAGGTAAAAAGGTTATTGAGGTGATGAGGGAGAATGGTCTCAAGCAGGGAGAGAATGGTCTAGAAATTTATGTGATGTGCGAGATTCCATCGAATGTTATCCTAGCCGATAAGTTTGCTGATATATTCGATGGTTTCAGCATAGGTTCAAACGATCTGACTCAACTCACGCTTGGTCTTGACAGGGATTCTGATCTGGTTGCACATCTCTTCGATGAGAGGAACGAGGCTGTGAAGAGGCTCGTCAAGCACGTTATAGAGGTTGCGCACTCCCACAAGCCAAGGAGGAAGGTCGGAATATGCGGGCAGGCGCCGAGCGACTTTCCAGAGTTTGCGGAATTCCTGGTGGAGTGCGGGATAGATTCTATCTCTCTAAATCCCGATGTCGTAGTTAAAACCAGGTTACTGGTCGCCGAGGTTGAGAAGAGGCTGGGATTATCTGAGGTTCCAGTAGTTGGATAACAATCTCTTCAATTCCTTTATCCTGGCTCTCATCATGCCGTACTTGGTATCTGGTATCTCATCTTCCATGATTATATCATCTACACCTACCAAACCACAGACTATGTTGTAGTAGGATTTGATGCTGGCATCGCTGTTGTAACCACCACCGAGTAGGACGAGTAGCCTATCGCACGTTTCCTTACTCAGCTCCCTCACTCTCCTGGCAAGGTAATGGTATATCTGGTAGGTAAGGAATATATCTGCCAATGGATCCAGATGATGGGTATCCACGCCAGACTGATAGATGAGCATGCTTGGCTTGAAATCCTTGATGATGGGAGGAACGATCTCCTCAAATGCCTCCCTGTAGCTATCGTTTCCAGAACCCGGAAGGAAGGGAAGGTTTATGGTATAGCCCTCCCCATCTCCCTCACCTACCTCCTCGATGAATCCGGTTCCTGGATAAAGGGTCCTTCCATCCTGGTGAAATGATATCAAGAGAACATCTGGATCTTTGTAGTAGATCTCTTGAGTTCCGTTGGCATGGTGAACATCGAGATCTATGATCGCTATCCTCTTCAATCCATACCTCTCCCTCAGGTACTCTATGGTTATCGCTATATCATTGAAGAAGCAGAATCCGGAAGATTTATCTCTGCAGGCGTGATGGAATCCGCCCAAGGGATTTATAGATAGGTTATGATCTTCCTTCAAGATCGCTTCCCCCGCATCCTTGCTCCCGCCGCAGGCAAGCCTTGCTACCTCGTAGATACCTCTCGGTGCCGGTGTATCTATAGATAGGTATCCTCCCACTCTGCTCAGATATCTTACTCTCTCTATGTGCTCCTTGGTATGCACCCTCTCCAGATCCTGCTCCGAGCATGGTCTCGGTTCCCTTATGCTGAGGTATCTCTCCATGCCTTTCTCTTTCAAGAAGTTCAAGGTCTTCCTGGGTTTATCTCCTATGAGTGGATGATCCTGTCCAAGATCATACTTGTTGTAATCCTCGTGGTAGTAGAAGGGTATCATCCAACAAAATAAAGTCTTTATTATAACTTTTTTATTTGTACATCGTGGAGAGGATACCTCTAGTCTATATATCCGATGGCAAGATCGTGGATGATGAGAGAAGGGTCATAGTGGATTGGAAAAAGAGGATGGGCAGATTTGGGGAGATCTATATCATCGATATCGATGGTGTGGAGAGGAATGAGCCTAATCTCGATCTCTACCAGAGGATATACCGGAAGAAATGGATAGATTCTTTTCCGAGATGCTTCGAGGATGTCATGGATCTGGTTATCTCTGGCGCCGACAAGGTTGTCATCAGGAGATCCTTTGATGGGATGAATAGGGTATTCAGGGAGGTTGATGTGGAGCTGTATCTCTCCATATCCGATGAAACCGAGATAGGGATGCACAACTGGAGCGGATATATCCTGTTTATCGATGACAAATCTCTCAAGATTCCAGAGGATCTCAACAACATTTATATAGTGGCGAGACACAAGGATTTCATTGATTTGGATATGCTCGATGATAGGGTGAAGGGGATCATCTATCCTCTGTGGGAGATGGAACCATGATCGAGGATGCAAAAAGGGTTATAGCGTTTGTTTTCGAGAGGCTTGGAAAGAGAGGGATATCTGCCGAGGATTTCTATCTGACCATATCGATGGATTTGAGGTGGTGCTCGGTTGATAAGGCAAAGAGGTTCCTCAGGTATGCTCTTGATAAGAAGCTCTTAACGAGCATAGAGGGAAAGCTCTTCCCGAACTTTCCCCTGGATGATATAGAGATTCCCTTTGGATTCAGACCGAAGGTATTCGATGAGATAGAGGTCGAGGAGGATATAAAGGATAGGTTGGTTCACTGGATTGCAGAAAGCACCGGAAAGAGCTTGGAAG
>QMTN01000031.1 GCA_003651105.1 Thermoplasmata archaeon | reverse complement strand
TGGTACATCACATACTCTCTCCAGAAGTATCCATATACCATCTCTGGATCCTCATAACCTATCCTCGGACTAACAACGTACCAGTAATAGATGTCGAATGGAGTTAAGACCGTCTCCTCTCTTCCATCATCCATCACCCTGTATCTCAAGGTAGATTTGTACTCCATTGAATCCATCTCCAAATCTACTACATCGACGAATTCCAGATCCTCATCGATCTCGTAGATCGAGAGGGCGTTCCTCCTCAGGACCTCTACAGATGGTATCTTTCCGGTTGGCGATGAGACCATGGAAAAGGCAACCTCATCAACATACCTCCTATCCAGGGATAGAATCAGATCCGC
Source organism: Thermoplasmata archaeon (assembly GCA_003651105.1). Taxonomy (GTDB): domain Archaea; phylum Thermoplasmatota; class E2; order DHVEG-1; family B18-G2; genus B18-G2. The sequence continues at coordinate 5,443 of QMTN01000031.1, read as the reverse complement.
GTAATCATCGCTGACCTCTCTTAATCTGTTTGCAAGCTCAGCCCGTATCCAAGCTGGCGCCTTTGCCAGTGCCTTTTCCTTCTTCAAGGAAAGACATCTTGCAAAGCTGAAACCCTTTTCATCGATCTCAAGATTATCTGCAGATATCCTTATCCAGTAATCGGATAGGGGAGGTATCTCCACGACTCTGTGGATCTCATCAACCATGGAGTAAGGGTTCTTAACCTCATAAATCAAGGTTGTTGGAGAGAGCATTATCAGAAGAGCTAGGATGCAGAACCTTTGCATTCAATTATATATCGATCACAAGATTAAAAACTTATTCGAAATCGAAGAGGTTCCTCACCCTCTTTTCCTCTCCGAATAGAGACCTTATCGACTTTTCAACTAGTAATAACCTCTGTCTCGCATATCTAGGTAGGTTGTACTTATCCGCGAGGGACTTTGAGATATCAAGGTACTTCTCCACCGATTTCTTGTGAACCGTCAGGGTTAGCTTGCCTCCACACCTCGGACATATTCCCTTGAGAGGGATCCTCCTATAAATGGTGTTGCATGATGGACATCTTATGCTCTGCTTGCTGAAAGCCCTTAGGTTTCCCAAGATATCCGGGAGGAAGTGTTTCTCCAGAACCTTTCTGGCAACATCGCTCTCATCCACAGCTCTTATGAGCTTGCCAAGCCTCAACTGCGCATCTATCTTTTCCATCGTCGTATCCAGGGTTTTGTAGGCAGATGTTCTTGGACCTTCCGAGATGTTCTTGGTATCGTGGGTGAAACCAAGGTGACCATACTGCAGAAAAGTACCTAATCTGTGGGAGACGAGATCCATGATCTCCTCAACTTCCTTCGGATGCGAGAACTTAAGCGTAGCCTCATAGAAATCCAGAGGATACCTGAAGAGCGCATCTATGTTGTGTGCCTCCTTATCTATCTCCCTCGGATCTATCTTGGTAGCAAGGATCAAGGGTACATCCATCCTTCCTCCTCTCTTCTCTGGTATGTAAGATAGGGAGAAGTTGAGGAGCGCATCGAGCAGGAGCATGACAGAATCCTCATCACCATCGCAGTTCCTCCTCTTAGCTGCATGGTAAAACGGGTGCGCAAAGCATACCTGGGCGGGCGTGAAACCTATTATCCTTCCGACCACGCCACTCGAGGTGTGGGGAGCAAGTCCTATGACCAGATGACCTATGAGATCCTCTCTTTTCCTGATGTTGTAGAACCTCTCCATCCCATAAAACCTCTCGAGCAGATCGTCAACGAACCTCGATACCTTTATCAGGTAATCCGCACAATCCTCAGAGATTATTATATCCTGTACCTTGAGCTCGCATATCTGATCTTCCCTCTCGAGTTCCTTTCCCTCAAAGTCCCTCTCATATCCAAGCTCCCTGAGTTTCTCAACAGATACACCTATCTCGCATGGTCTGAAATGCGTCAATGGAGCATCCGTCATATCAAACCTTGTTGTTCCATCCTTGAAAACGAAGATGCCATGCATCGCTCTCAGGATACCTTTCTCCAAAGGTTCAGGTGTCTTCTCCTTGGATATTGTTCCTATCACCCCCTTTATACTATCCGGAAGTACACCTATCCCAAGCTTCTCAGCAGATCTCTTCAGCTCCTCCTTCAGATCGATCTCTCTTTCAACAACCTTGCCCAAGCTGATTGTATGCTCTCCACACTCACAGAAAGTTCTGTGCGTTACCTTCCAGCACCTCGGGCATCTTCTCAGACCGACCTCAACCTTTATCTTTCCCTTCTCAGCTGCCGAGTTTATCAACCTCTGATTACCTCCATAATTACCAACCGGAAACAGAACGTGCGGAGGCGGGCGCATCCTTCTAGGCGAAGCCTTCTCAGGTCTCCCCATCCTCGCTCCTATCCTCGTCGGTGCCTTCTCCCTAACCTTCACGCCGGATAGCTTGGATACGAAATCGACAACGGGTATATCACTGGAATATAACTCCTCCACCTTCTCAAAAGCTACTCTTTCCACTACCTTACCATCCTCTACATCTAATCCACACGACCTGATCAGGGTGTAGGGAAAACTGGATATCCTGAGGCGATTATCTGAAAGCCTGTACTCCAGACCGAGATCTATGAAGATATCTCTCAACCTTTCATCAAACGGCAGTATCAAGGTAATCCTTTGATCCTTTCTCTCGATCTCCAGATTCTTCCTGACGAATTTTACCAGGTAGAGCACATCATCCCTGCTCAGATCATGCCAGAACAGAGTATAGATCGGATGGAGGGGTACATCGAATAGCTCTGATATCTTGAAAGCGGTGAACTCATCTGGTTTCTTCAAATCTATATCCTTCCCGATCTTCTCCTTCAGGATATCCCTCGTCCTCTCATCGCTCTCAACAACGCTTCCGTAATCTCTGGGATCACACTCTATTCCAAGCTTCCTCTGAAGCTCCTGCACCCACCATTCGTAGCAGTAACTGCTCGGAAGGAGATTTGTATTATTCTCAACGAACTCTCCATAAGGTATCAAGATCTCCCCAAGATCAACTATCTCCTCCACCTCATCCTTTATCTCCCTCGCCTTATCAACATCTTCAACCTTTACAAGATCTCCATTTTTGAGAAGGACGAGAGGGCCATCTATCTCATCGCACGGATTTCCTATGGTTCCCTTTCCAGGTCTCTCGACCTTCATCTGGGTTCCCACCGCTATGAATCCATCCAAGAGATACATGACCGCTGGATGAATAGCGGTAGATGCGAGACCACAGGATCTGCACCTACCATACCTCAACCTGAACCCACCCTTCCTAGAAGGATGGGACAGCACAGGTCTGCCCGCTATCACCTCTCCAAGATATCTTGCGGATGAATCATCAACATCATCCTCATTATCTACATCCTTTCCAACAAACCTCTCAAGAAATTCCCATCCCTCTATCTTCAACCTCGATACATGCTTCAAGATCTTTGGCGCCTTGAGGCACAGACCTTCAGCTATCACCAAGCAAGCCCCTCCCCTCAATCTATTTGTTTCAACCCTCGGCAGGTCTCTGTAACCCGTCACCTCCTCCTTCTCTGTTCCTTCTCCATTTATGCATACCGGACAGTTTGCAACGATGAGCTCTATCTCGTCTGGCGAAGGAAGATACTGGAGATGCTGAACCCTCTTGTACAGAGGTATCTCTTCCTTGAACCTCTCTATCTCTCCCCTGGTGGGTTTGTATCTATCTATCCCAAGATCCCTCCTTACCACATCCGCAAGCAGTACGCTCATCGCCTGCCCGGTTCCACCTGCACTCCTTATTGGACCAGAGAAATAGATATCGACGTACCTCGTTCCATCATCATTCCTCCCTATCTTTATCGAGGCTATCCCCTCGATGGGCGCAACCAGAACACCTTCAGTTATTATCGCCAGTCCCGTTCTCACCGCCTGCTCTATCGCCTTATCTACTCTTCCATGCCTCTTCACCTCCTCCCTCGCTATCTCCCTGGCAATCTCGATAGCTACAATCTCTCTATCGCCCAGCTTCCTGTCAAGCTCCCTGATTCTGCATGCTATACCTTCTGGTCCAACCAGCTCCTCAACCCTTGCGGCGAGATCCTTGGCCTGAGGTATCTCCACATCGGTGGATGGATCCAGTCCCTTGCTTCTTGCATTTCTTGCAACCTTGTAGCATCTATCAACCTCTGCCTGGATGAGCTCGAAGTATCTCTCCACATCCTTCTTCAGCAGATCCTCCCTCATTCAAACCACGTTGAAATCCATAGATGTGGCATTCCCACTCCTCAGATCAACCACCGGTAGCTTGGCTGGATCAGGTACAAAGTTCATCATCTTCTGATAATTGGTTTGCGCCTGCCAGGCTGAGGCATTTATCAGGGTAACGCCCCTGTATTCTCCTATCGCAGATACATGAACGTGACCGGTCACAAATATATCAGGAATCCTATCTATAACCATATAATCCTCATGCTCTGGTGCTATTGGAGTGTGTCCTCCATAGATTGGTGCAAGATGTCTTTTTTTCAGGGCTATCTTCATCACCTCTATGGGTTGGTTGTATCTTAGATTGGGTATATTCGTTGAGAAATCCAGAAGGCTCTGCCCATGGTATGATAGGATTTCGACCCCATGGATGGAAAGGTAGCATGGATTTCCAACGAAGATGTACTCCTTTCCAGAGAAGAGATCTTGGATCTCCTTCTCCAGAGCGGGTTGGGGTTCCGCAGGCCTAACCGCATCATGATTTCCAGGCTGTAAGATGATGGTGATATGGTCCGGTATCCTCTCAAGCTCCTTAGATAGCAACTCGTACTGCTTGTAAACATCGGTTACATCCAGTTCCTTATCCTGACCTGGATATACTCCAACCCCATCCACGATATCTCCTGGCATGATGATGTACTTGATCTTCCTTGCAACATCCCTCTGCCTAGAATTTCCTATCTCTCCATTCAACCACCTTATCATCTTGTTCCACTCTTCCCTCATGAACTTATTACTCCCTATATGGGTATCCGATAGGAAAGCCACATAGACGGGTATCTCAGCTTTATTCTTCTTGTGGGTGATGCTGATATCTGGATAGGATATGCTCTGAGCTATGAAAAGGCCATTCCTTCCAGATGTTATTCTCAAGCTTATCACCTCATCATACACTATCTCCTGAGACTGTTGGTAAAGGAGGGGATCATCCTTTGGAACCAAAACCGTTATCGTATCCTCCTCATCCTCCAACTCTATGATCCTGTACCCTTTCTGGGTGGTCCTGACATCCTTGACCATCCCTATCACCTGAGCCTCCTTTATCTTCCCATCCCTGAGTTTCTTCAAAGGTATCGGATTCCTCAGCCCCCTCCTCTGCGAACCAAAGATATTCCTGATCTTCTGATATCTACTGTTGAAGAGCTTTGCAAAATCCTCCACCTCTCCCCTGCATGATACCCTACCGGTTACATCCTTTATTATCTTGACCTCTGCATCGTATTCCCTTGCCATAACTTTCTCACCGGTTCCGACCGGAATCTCATTGAACACCTCTGTTATTTCCTCTTCTTCCTTGCTCCCTCCTTCCATGCTCTTTATATCTTCCAGGGTTAGAACAAGGGATGAATCCGAGAGCTTGGTTAACAGATCCTTGGCAAACTCGAGGGGATTCTCCTTTGAAGAGATATAATCGAGTGCATCGGGGTCAACGAGTATACCCTTCTCTGAAAACAACCTGACTACCTCTTTCATCCCCATCACGTCGAGGCGAGGCTCTAAATGGTCTGGAAGTTTATCAACCTATCCTCAGCACACCAGCTCCCCTGTACATCCCGCGCTTCAGCATCAGCAGAGCATCGTTTGCTTCCTCGAGCCTGAATACCCTCACCTCTGGCTTTATCGGGATCTCCTCCGCTACCTTCAGGAATTCCTCGACATCCCTCCTTGTGATGTTCGCGACGCTCTTCA
>QMTN01000030.1 GCA_003651105.1 Thermoplasmata archaeon | reverse complement strand
GTTGAAAGAGAAGGATGGATGTATGGAGGACTTGCAACATCACCAGCCCTACTTGCAGTGGGATGGATCATTGGGCCGAGGATAGCTTCCTTCGTTCTGGTTGGAGGGTTGATAGGTTGGCTCATTATCTTACCAATAGCTGTCCTCATGGGTGGATGGCCCGCAGAGATAGCAGATCCTCTCGAGGGAGTCTACTACATCTGGGGCAATCAGATAAGGTACATAGGAGTAGGAGCCATGCTGGTCGGAGGTCTCTGGACCATCTTCAAGTTGAGATCAAACCTGGCTGCGGGTATCAGGGAAGCTATTCATGGTATGAAAGCGGGAGCAGAGGTGAGAGCTAGAAAGAGGACGGATACCGATCTTAACATGAAGACCGTCTTCACCCTCATATTCTTATTGGTGATACCGGTCTTCTTGATATTTGCTTGGATATCAAACCGCTATCTGTTATCTGTAGTTATGGCGATCTATGCGGTGCTCTTCGCATTCATAGCGAGTGCCATAGCTGGATACATGGCTGGTCTGGTTGGATCGTCCAACAATCCCATATCTGGTGTCACGGTTTCTGTTCTCCTGATAACGAGTCTTATTCTTTTAGCTGCTGGTCTTGGAGCTGAGGGGATAGTGATAGCTATTTTGATCGCAGCGGTGATATGCTGTGGCGCAGCCATATCTGGAGATGTCTTGCAATCCCTTGCATGTGGTCACATGGTCGGAGCGACTCCATGGAGACAGCAGTTGATGGAGATGGTTGGTGTGATCTTTGCGGCACCCGTCATTGCGTTTGTCGTGCAGATGCTGGATAAGGCATTCAAGATAGGTAGCAAGAACCTTCCAGCTCCCCAGGCATTCCTCATGGGAGGGATAGCAAAAGGTATCCTTACCGGGGAGATGGTCTGGCTCTACGTGGTGGTTGGCGCGATCTTGGCTTTCGTTCTCATCCTCCTAGATATTCCAATCCTTCCAGTTGCCATCGGCATCTATCTGCCATTCACCATATCAGCTTCTATCTTTGCTGGAGGTGTCATAAGGTACTTCACCAATAAGGTTATAGAGAAGAGGTATGGCTCCGCAGAGGAGGAAGAGATAAGCGATTGGGAGCTCGCAATAAAACAGACCGGTATCAGACCCAAGGAGAAGGTTATAAGGACCGGTTTACTGCTGAGCGCTGGCTTCGTTGCGGGAGAGGCTTTGATGGGAGTTATAGTTGCAGCGATCATAGCAAGCGGAGTAAACATAGCCATCTTCCCCGAGGGAGCGGAGCCTTGGTGGCCGGGGTTGCTGGTATGGCTCTACCTGGGTGCATTACTATTCTACGTGCCCCTGAGGGAGACCCTTGCCAAGAAGGCGTAGTTACTCGAGAGACGAATTCCTAGAGCTCAAACCCAAGAGGAGAGATTTTCGTTGGATAGAGGAAGATGGTAAGATCAGGATAATCGTTCCGAAATTCAGGAGCAAGATAGGTAGAAGCTTCTGCAGGCTTCTGGGAAAGGAAGAAAACTTCACCGCAAACTTGGATGAGAAGGGATCCATCATCTGGAAGCTATGCGACGGAAGGCACACGGTAAGGAAGATCTTGGAAGAGCTCCAGCAAAGATATCCTGAAGAAAAGGATCTCGATCAACGCCTGTTTCTCTATCTCTATAATCTAAAAAAGCTCGGGTATATCACCTACTGATTTTTTCTCTAGCCTTATCTTCTTGATCGAACAGTATCCCCTATCTTTCTTCCAGATTTTCTCCATATCTACTATCACCATCCTGTCATGATATAGAGGGCAATCCAAGACAAGGGTCTCAAACTCTCCTCCCTCCCCGCTGGGATTTATTCCTTTCTCCCTGCATACCTTCAGAAACTCATCCAGATTCCTTTTATCCAGTATCCTACCAAGCCATTCCTCCCCGAGCCCCTCGGCGGAAACCGAATCGATGAGGATCTCAAATCCAGCATCCAGCTGTTGCTTGAGTAGCATCTCCTGATCCTTGTGCCATATTGGAGAAAGGTTTCTCAGACCCAGCTCATCGCAAACCCTTCCTATCCTCTCTCTCTGGTAATCCGATGCAATGACCCCGCTCACAATCCCATCGATATCAAGATCTTTGAGGATCTCCTTTAGATCTTCCGGTTCTCTGTCCGGAATCCCACAGCTCTTCCTTGTAACCAGTGGTAACCTCATCGATCTTGCTATATCATGAACGAGATGTATATTGATGGAGTGATACATCCAAGAGTCTGCTCTCTCTGGTAGGAGGGTTACCAGATACTTGATATTCCATCCATGGTGAAGGGCAACATAGGTGGAATAGATGGAATCCTTTCCTCCTGTTATGAGGGATGCAACATCCATGGGAGGGAAAACGGTTTAATCCTTTAAATCCTTATACCAGATGATGAGGATAGGGATAATAAGTGGTCATAAGATTCGGGAGATCGCAAGAGGATTTAATGATATAGAGATAGAGACGAGATATGGTAGGGTTGTTTTATCTGCGGGAAGGATAGGGAAAAAGGATGTGTTCTTCCTGAATAGGCATCAAGGTGACCTTCCTCCTCACAGGATAAACTATCTTGCAAACATCGAGGCATTAAGATTGGCTGGAGTTAAATCCATAATCTCCATGGGAACGGTCGGTTCACTGAATCCAGAGATAGAACCCGGTATGCTGGTTATTCCAGATGATTTCATAGACTTCACCAAGAAAAGGATATCCACATTTTTTGATGATTCCAGGATTCATGTGGACATGTCTGAGCCTTTCTGTCCTCACCTGAGGAAGATCCTCATCGATGTTTGCAGGGAGAAGGGTGTGGCTTTTCGAGAGAAGGGGATATATCTAGCTACAGAGGGACCAAGGCTCGAGACCAAGGCGGAGATAAACCTGTTTAAGGGTTTCGCAGATGTGGTCGGCATGACTGTATTTCCAGAGGTGGTACTTGCTAGGGAAAGGGAGATGTGTTATTCTTCCATATGCCTGGTATGCAACATGGCTGCGGGAATGCAAGATCGCTTATCCGCAGATGAGATAAAGAGGATATTCATGGAAAAGGAGGAAACCATAGCCGACATCATCTTGGAAGCTGTGAAGAGGATCGATGATTATGATTGCGAATGTAGGCATGCTCTCAAGGGGGCTAGGCTATGAAGGATTTTGAGATAATAGAGCATACCGCGGATGTTGGCTTGAGAGCTTATGGAAAGAGTCTGGATGAATGTTTCGAGAATGCCGCAAAAGGGATGTTCGCCATAATAACAGATAATTCCAAGATAGATTCTGTGGGAGAGTACCAAATAGAGCTCAAATCGGAAAGCCTAGAGGATCTGCTGGTCGATTGGTTATCCGAACTTCTCTTTCTGAATTCAGCTTACAACCTTGTCTTTGGAGAGTTTGAGGTGAAAATAGACGAGGGCGATCTTTCTCTGAAGGCGAGGGTCAAAGGAGAGGTTTACGATAGAGAGAAGCATGGATATGGTACAGAGATAAAGGCGGTAACCTATCATATGCTAGAGATAAAGAAGGGAGAAATTTATGAGGTTCAGGTGTTGTTTGACATATGAAGGGGAGTTATGTCCTGATAATCGAGATGGATAGAGAGATGGAGATCGAGGTGGGGAGATTAGGTCCTATCATTTTTAAGAAGGGTTATTACCTCTACGTTGGCTCCGCAATGAACGGACTGGAAGCAAGGATATCAAGACATCTGTCGAAGGATAAAAAGATGCGTTGGCATGTAGACTACATATTAGGTATAGGAAAGATTGTGGATATCTACATAAAGCCCCACGAGAGGGTTGAGTGTCTTATTGCAGAGAAGCTTTCAAGAATTTTTGATTCCATACCAAAGTTCGGTTCATCGGACTGTAAATGCAGAAGTCATCTCTTCTACTCGAGGAATCTAAAGCAAGCAAAGGATACTCTATCCTCTCTGGGTCTGATGAGGGGAATGTTTTTGAATAGATGAGTTTTTGGGAAAGTCAATGAGAGAGATTTACCTAATATACTCAACCTTCCCCAATCCAGATGAAGCGAAAGGTGTTGCCAAGAAACTGATAGAGGAAAGACTTTGTGCCTGCGTTAATATCGTCCCAAAAATCGATTCCATATACTGGTGGGAAAGGAAAATCGAGGAAGAGGGAGAATCTTTACTCATTGCTAAAACCGTTGAAGAGAAGGTTGAAAAGATCACGAGAAGGATAAAGGAGCTACACCCGTATGATCTACCAGCAATACTTGTGCTTAAGGTTGAAGGAGGATTGGTTGAGTTCTTGGAGTATGTTGGAAGAGAAACCAAAGGATAGAAAATTTGTTTGCCTTGTTTCTACAGGTATAGATTCCCCGGTGTCCGCCTACATCATGAGTAGATACGGGGAATTGGTACTGGTTCATTCCTACAACCACCCGTTTGTTGATGAGCTTGATAGAAAAGTTTTTCTTGATCTTGCGAAAGAGATCCAAAGGATCACCAGGAAGGTTTCAAGGATTTACATACTTCCTCACGGTCTAGCCCTGAAGGAGATCAAGGAAAAGGTGAAGGACAGATACAGGTGCGTGATCTGCAAGAGGATCATGCTGAGATACGGTAAGAGGATAGCGGAAGTCGAAGGGGCTGACGCAGTGGTTACCGGTGATTCATTGGGTCAGGTGGCATCCCAAACCCTGGAGAACCTCTTCGTTGAACAGGCTAACCTGAGGTTTCCGGTGATAAGACCTCTTATAGGACTGGATAAGGAAGAGATAATAGGGATAGCGAGAAAGATAGGAACCTTTTCCACATCGACGAGGTTCGATCTTCCGTGCAAAGCTGTATCAAGCAGACCATCCACGAGGTCTGATAGAGATAAGGTACTCGAGGAGGAAAGGAAGATAGATGTCGAGAGGTTGGTAGAGCGCATCATGAAGGAGGCGGAGATCATCGATCTATAGGCCAAGGGAATAAAGGATGAAGCCCACAGCGAGGCCCACGATTACATTAATTATCTTTATCAGGATCGAATCTCTGATTGTGTAAGAGAGGAGGGGTAACATCCCATGGCCATCTTGAACCACGGAGCTCGTCAGGAGGATGGAGAAGGGAATGAGGCCTTGATGGTACATCACAGTAAATACCATGTGGGGACCGGATTCCGGTATGATTCCAACCAGTGCACTCAGCACCAGCACTATATTCAGGTTTGACTTGATGACGTTTTCTAGATCTAGAGTTGTTATCGCAATGCTCACGAATACGAGGGCTCCCAAGGTCCACAGAAAGACCTTCCAAAGGTGTTTCTTGAGGATGTGTTCCGTTATATGCTCTTCCAGGTAATGGTCCGTTGAGAAGATGGACATGATCGCGAGGAAGGTGGAGAGAGAGATGAATAGAATCCTCTCTGCGCCCATCTCCTTGGGTCCGAGAAGTCCAAGGCTGTTCAGGGTGATGAGGGAGAGGAAGATGAGGAGCATGATCAATCTGGATGGAGAAAAAACCGGTTTGCCTGACATCACCTTTTCCAGTTTTTCCTCATGATATTCCTGTAGCCGGCATTCCTCGCAGACCCTTATCCTGAGGAAACTGATAACCCTATCTGTCAGGAATCCCGATACTATCCCCAGAAGGAAAAGGATCAGGAAAAGGGGGAGGGCTGTTTCTGGAAATAGAGCTATCATGACGAAGGCTTCATCTCCGGATGTTGCTATCATACAGCCCGTCAATGCTCCAAAGGATATCATTCCGTGCACGTACATGGAAACGCTCATGAAGGCGCCCAAACAGCCTGGAGTGGAGCCTAAAAACGATGAGATCACGTACTGCTTGATACCCTTTCCCAATAACCTGTTTTTT
>QMTN01000029.1 GCA_003651105.1 Thermoplasmata archaeon | reverse complement strand
CCATTAGATATCCCGATCATCGATCCGATATACTTCGAGCCAATATCGAGGTGATCCTTGATTAAAGGATGGTGAATAGTCTCACTACTCCCTATTTTGAAGTACACGGTTTTCTCGTTGGAACATCACTTCCATAGCTTTGGACCAAGAACCACCACTCAGAAAAACAAGCTTAGAAAGGTTTATTAGATAGTAGAATCATTTTTATTTTAATGGAAGAAAAAACTAAGGATGCTATCCTGCTTATATTCGTCTCGATTGCCTATATCTTTGCGATCGCACTGGTTCTAAAGATCGTATCATCCCTGCCCGGAGCAGATATCAATATTCTGTCCGTTATCCTTGTTATCCCCCTGATAGCTGTGCTGATAATAATGTGGAGATACTCTCTCAAGGTAAGGCTACCTTGGGGAGAGATAGAGTACACGCCGGCAAAGAATCTGATGAGGGAGGCGGTAACGGTGGAAGAGGATGCGAGAATCAAAGATGCGGAGAGGATCATGGGCGAGAGATCCACGGATTTTCTGAGCGTTGTAGATGGCGAAGGGAAGCTGAGGGGTGTTTTCACAAAGATCGATGCCCATAACGCGAGGATGAAAAGGAGGCTAAATCGGAAGGTTAAGGACTTCATGACGAAACTGGATGATACAGTTTTCTGTTCGATCGACGATAACCTGAAAGGAATCTTGGATAAGATAGAGAAGACGGGACACAGGATAATACCTGTTGTGAACGAGAGGAAAGAGGTTGTTGGTGTGATAGATGGTTTGGATATCCTGAGGAAGCTGGCTAGGTGATCATGATCCATATCCCGGTATGGTTGGCGATTGCGCTCATCTTACTTCTGGCGTACATTGGATGGAAGGTTCTGAAGGTTGCGGTAAAGGTAGCCATATTCATAGTTATTGTGATCCTCCTCCTGTTCATCCTGAACCAACTCAACATCCTGAACATCCTAAAGGATGTCTTTGGGAACATCTTTCCATGACTTCGTTGCATATCTTGGCTATCTCCTCCGGTTCCATCTCTCCGATCCTCCTCCTTGCAAACTCATCTTCAAGATCAACACCATAGTACATCCTGACGATTTTCCCAAGGGTTTTCCTTCTGTTGGAGAAGGCTATTTTCAAGAAATCCTTGAAGAAATCCTCATCCCTGATAAAAAAGGGAGGACTTTCTCTTGGAATGATCTCAACCATGGCTCCGTCAACCTTTGGTATCGGTCTGAACGCCGTTCTTGGTACGATCTCCAGGACTCTCGCCACACTCTTATAATAGACCATCACGCTCAATCTGGAATAATCCCTTGATCCCGGTTTAGCAACCATGCGCCTTGCAAACTCCTTCTGGTAAATGAGGACGGCTTTCGAAAAACTCGTTTCCAGTAGCTTGAAGGTTATGGGCGAAGATATCTCGAAGGGAAGGTTTGATACGATCTTGCTGAATCCCAGTTTTTCGAGATCTACATCAAGAACATCGGCGTGAATGATCTCTACATTGCTTGGAAGGGTTGCGGTAAGGTAGTTTACAAACTTCTTGTCAACCTCGATAGCTATAACCCTCTTTGCCTTCTCAGCAAGAATCCTGGTCAGCACACCCTTCCCGGGCCCGATCTCTAAAACCGTATCATCTTTCTTTACATCCGCGTACTCGACCTCCCTCCTAGCTACCCTTTCATCGATGAGAAAATGCTGCCCCCATCTTCTCATCTTTCCCTCTTGAAAAAGGGTCTCGTGAACAGATGGTACTTCTCATTTGGATCAGATAGCTCGATCTCTATCCTCTTTGCTATGAGCTTCTCCGGATGTTTCAGGAAAGGAACCCTGCTGGCTATGTCTGCGAAGCTTTCAAAGGGTTTCTTCCTCCTTTCCTCCAAAATCTCGGAAAGGGTCTTCTTTCCCAAGCCAGGCAGAAGCTCGAGGGAGTGGAATCTCGATGTTATGGGTGGTGCCTCATTGAAGAATTTGACGAACCTCTTTTCGTTCTTCTTGACTATCTCCTCGATTATATAGGGTAGCTCACCATGGGCGGTTGCCGTTAATCTATCGTAGCTGACCCTGCCCTTTATCTTGGCAACCTTCTCTCTTTTGGCAAGATCCTTTCCAACATAGATCCTCTCTCCTATGGTCAAATCAACCCCGGATTTTGGCATTATCTCGAGAAGCGTGAACTGATCCTCGCCTATACCATAGACCACCGGATACCTCTTGTGGGGAGGGAGATCGGTCCTTCCTTCTGGTAAGTAATCCAAAACATAGACGTAATCCTCCATGATCTCCCTCCATCAGATCCTAACCAATATACCTCCCAACAATCTCCAATATCTTCTTTATATCCTCATCATCAAGATCTACTCTCTCCTTTGCGAATATCAGCTTAACATCCTCCTCGTGCTGGGGCAGAAGGTCGGCTATCTTGTAGGCATGCCTCTCATCTATCTTCTCGATGTTATCCAGCAGTTCCTTTATCAGTTGCTTGGTTTTCGTAACAGATAATCTCGCAAAGGCTTCCGCGTGCTTTAGCGCTATCTTCTGCTCATAGGTCAGCTCCTTTCTCTCCTTTTGTATCCTCTTCAGGATATTCTTGACCTCCGAGATCGAGACATACCTCTCTTCCATCATGTCACCCTCTTCAGGTGCTCAGGGAAAACCAGTAAGGTCTTGTGCTTGCTACCAACCTTTACCCCAACCTTGTATGCATTACCCTGCTTCCCCTCTATCTCTCCGGTATAACCCTGATACCTTGGGTGGGGCATACCTTTATGGAAGGAAGGATCTATATCTATACAGACCTTCTCACCTATCTCAAACTCCTGCAAACCTCTAGTTATGGGTATTCTCTCCCTCACCCTCTTCCTGAGTTTCTTTCTCGTCTTGCTCCTGAAACCTTTTGATCTTCTTACCATTTCTAATCACCTTCCACAGCTATGACATCAAGCTCCTTTACCCAGCAGTTCGATCCCATTATCTCGGATATGCTGGGCTTTGTTCTTCCTTCGTCACCGGAGACGAGCTCCTTTATGTATGTGCCCGACTCCGCCCTTATCTCTATCAGGGCTTCCTTACCTTTAACCCATATCAATTTACATCCATATATCTTTTTTTCTCTCACCTTGTTGGCTCTCCTGTGGGATACTCGGAGAGGGGTCTTCTGCTTTATGATCTTACCCTCAAGATGGGATAGAGATTCCCTGAGTCTGCCCTCATCTATTTCCCTGTCAGATGAGATCCTGGCACGGTAGACCTTGACGAACTCCTCTTCCTTTAATCTCCTGACCTCCTCCTTATCCGAGTACCTGAGATTCAGGACCCTAACCTTACCGTCAGCATATCTGTTTATCTCTTCCTCCAGCCTCCTCAGATCCACCTTCCTCCTCCTGGGATTATTTATCTCCAGAACAAACGGTCTGCCGTTTCCGAGCATCCTGGCATCTATATCTTCCCTCCCGCATCCATGGAATGCCTCGCCATCTCCCTCGAACAGCTCCAGGGCTCTTTTCGCTATGATCTCCTCCACACTCTCCGGATACTGCTTACCGGTATATCCACATCTCCTACAACCTATGCCCCCACAGATCCTACATGGCCACTTCGTCTGGGGTATGCCTCTTATGAGCTTCAAGTATCTTCCATAGATATAGACGGGTTTTACTTGAAGGGTTACGTGATCGAACCTCGTATCTATTATAACGTTCACATCATAACCAGTATGAACATACCTTTTGCCGATCCTCCTCTCGAGTTCCTCTCCTATCCTCCTGTTCAACCAAGTCTTGATGTCTTTGAAATTATGATTCAGAGTTTTCCTCAACTCGTCCTCTCTCTCGAGGATCTCGTAATCGATCTTGGTCCCAACAGAAAAGGTATCGAACTCGTATCCCTTGAGCTCCTCTTCCGCTAGCTCAACAAACCTCGGTATCTCTCCAGATAATCCAAAGCAGATCTTGCAGTCCTTCTCATCAACGATCCCGATCTCTCCCCTACCTCTGAAGACCCTGTAAAAGCAGTTCCTGCAGGCTCTATCTATTGTCAGCATCTCAAGACTCTTCCAACTTTCTCGCAACCTCTTCGGCGACCTCAAGAGTGGTATTGTTCCCACCCATATCGTAGGTTCTGACCTTACCCTCCTCTATGACCTTTGATATCGCTCTCTCAAGTCTTTCTGCAAGATCCCTCTCGCCAAGCCACTCGAGCATGAGCTTGACGGAGAGAAGCATTGCCATAGGATTTACCTTGTACTTTCCCGCATACTTTGGAGCTGATCCATGGGTCGGTTCGAAGAGGGCATAGTTATCTCCAATATTTGCGCTTGCAGCGAATCCCAGACCGCCAACAAGCTGGGCTGCGAGATCGGAGATTATATCTCCAAACATGTTTGAGCATACCAGTACATCGTAATCCTGCGGTTTCTTCACGAGCCACATCGCCATGGCATCAACATTTGCTTCTCTGTACTCTATATCTGGATACTCTTCCGCTATCTTTCTGGCTTCCCTTATCATCATCCCTCCGGTTTCTCTTAAGACATTCGGCTTCTCAACAATGGTTACACTTCTCCTTCCATACTCTCTGGCATACTCAAAAGCCTTCCTTATTATCCTCTGGCAGGCTTTTCTTGTAAATATCCTGCAAGTTATCGCCATCTCATCGTTAGGTACATTCTCAAATCTTCTCATCTTCTCATTCAGCATCAGGGCTTTTTTGACCTCATCCGGAACCGGATGGAACTCCACCCCCGCATACAACCCCTCGGTATTCTCTCTGAATACCACTATATCTATGTCGTCTCTGTAGTTGAGGGGATTCCCCTTGTACGCCTTGCATGGTCTCATGTTGAGATAGAGGTCGAACTCCTGTCTTATCCTCACTATTGCACTCGAGTACTTTATGCCCTTTCCCCTGAGCTCGGGAGCGAGCTCCTTCTCAGCATCTTCTGGAGGTTTTGATGTTATCGCCCCGAAGAGACAGCAATCGGTTTCCCTCAAAAGCTCCAGGGTTCTGTCTGGAAGAGGATTACCTTCCTTTTTCCAAAACTCCCATCCAACATCTCCATAGATATACTCTGCATCCAAGTCGATGTGATCCAGAACTATCATGGCAGCATCCATGACATCCTTGCCCACGCCATCTCCAGGTAATACAGCTATGTGATACTTCGCCATCGATTCCTCGAATGGATTCCCGTTTAAAAATCATACGCATCTTTGGGATCTCAAACTCTTCAGAACTATTGCAGAGAAGGTATGATAGACTCCCTCCACCTTCCTTATCCTGTTCAGGATGATATTGCTGAGAGAAGGGATATCACTCGTTCTCACATGAACGAGAAGATCCCATTCACCGGTGATGATATCCACCTCTTCACAGCCATCTATCCCTATTATATCCTTCGCCACCTCATCCTGCTCCCTTTTGGATGAGGGATCGTAACGAACGAAAACAAAAGCTTGGACATCCTTGCCGATCAGCCTATAATCTATCTCCAAGGTGTATCTTTTTATCACACCAGTTCTTTCCAATCTCTTCAACCTGTTAAACACAGATGATGGCTTCATTCCAAGGGTATCTGCCAGCTTTCTTATGCTCGTCCTTGAGTTCATGCATAACCGATTTAATATCTTCAGATCCTTCTCATCCAGAACTATCTTTGGCATACTCTGACCCAAATTGGAACATTGTTCAAAAATTTTTCTGTTTGTTTGAATTTTTTACCAAAATGTTCGGTATTTCTTCGAAAATTTTTAAGTGTTTGATCGAGCATAGTACTCTATATGTCACTTGATGGAAAGAGAAAAGCCATACTAAGGATCCAATCAGCCCTGCTCTACAAGATAAGGGAATTCTTCTACAGCAGGAAGTTCTACGAGCTGATGCCGGTCCTTCTTTCAAAGTGCACGGATCCTCTGATGCCAGATTCAAAT
>QMTN01000028.1 GCA_003651105.1 Thermoplasmata archaeon | reverse complement strand
TTTCTGTAGACTAACTCGAACGGCTCCCTTAAGAATTTTCCGTATCCTGTCTCGTTCATGTAAACGCTCTTCCTCACATCGAGACACACCACAAAGTCCCTCATGACATCATCTATCAGGATGTAGGTAACCCTGCTGTAATTCCTGTTTTTCCCCTCCAGCTCATCGATACAGCCCCTCCAGTCTTTACAGGTCCATAACCTCTCCGTCTCATCGAAGGTGGCATTCATTCCATATGCCCATATGAGATGGGATAGCCTGAGATCGGTCGCTATGGTATCATTCTCGTGGGTGTGATTCCTCAACCACAGGGTGGCGGAGATGCAGGAATCAGAGATCTCCTCATCCTGAAATCTCAGGGAGTACCTCGAGGGATACACGGTTACGCCGTTGCTCACAACAAGTATCAGGAGAACGATGCTAACCAGCACCTCGGTGGAGACCTTCTTCCTTACGCTTACAAATCTATAAAGGTTCAGTTCCTTGCAGATCTCTATGATGCTCAGGGAGGCGGGCAGGCACATGGGCACCATCAGGTACTCGATGTGCCTCTCCGGATACAGGGTTGTGTTTCCGGTGAGCAGAGAATAGAGAAGGGAGGCGCCTATGGCGATTAGCCAACCTTGGATGTAGCTCTTTCCTTTGCCAATTGAGAGGAACGGCAGGCCAGATACTGATAGGGATGCGAACAGTAGGAGAGGTATGGATAGGAGGATCGCGGTTGGATTCATCCTTATGTTCGTCGCCGGAATATTGAAGAACATGGAATAGATCTCCATCGCCAGCAGGGAGAAGAAGGAGATGAGAAAGATCTTCTTGCAGGATCTTGCAAATCTCTCTGATAGACCGGAAAGGATCAGATGAATCCGATGCCTCCTCAGCGAGAAGGTTATCGGGATGGATACGAGGATCAGCAGGAAGTAGGAAATGATAACGATATGGGGTTCCAGACCAGCTCCACTCCTCATGAACGCATAGTAAACCGGCTTTGCAACAAATCTCCAGTAAGAGAATGCCATGATGGATGACAGGATCAGATAGCCCAGTTCCTTGGAGCTCTCACCAAATCCTATTCCATACTTGAAGCTTCTCCATATGATCATGCCGGCTATGGTTATGAGATAGAAGTAGGTTGTGAGGTGATGGGACAGGATCAGAAGAATGGTTGATAAGAGAAGGAAAGGCAGGAATCCTTTATCCTTCTTGAATTTCAGGAAGAGGAACAAGGAGGACAGCATGAAGAGATGCCCTACCGTCATCGGGGCGGCGTGGCTTGTTTGGTAAACGTGGAATGGAGCGACAGCCAGGAGAGCTGAGGACATCAGGGATAACCTTCTGTTTCTTGTCAGCTCCATGATGATCATGTAGAACAGAAGAACCGTCAATCCCCCTATCACTGGAGCAAGCGCAACCATCACCTTGAGCAGATCCAGTCCGGTGAGTTTGGAGATCCCAAGGGATAGTATGTAGAGTACTGGGAAGTACTGGTATGAGCTACCCCATCCATCATAATCTATGAACAGCTCTTCCTCGCTGATCATCCTTAAGGCTATGCCATAGTATATTCCGAGATCAAAGCCCCATGCGGTATTCGTTATGACGGGAATGGATCTGAAGAATATGGCGGTTATCAGGATGAGTAGAAGTACAAACCTGTGATCCCCTGCGATCCTTGATACCGCCATTTTCCAGGGGATATTGGTGTAGCATTTAAATATGCTTCCAAATTTCCAAGACCAATGAGAGAAGGATTATCCTTGATCCTACTCGTATCCCTGATGGCTTTCATCTACGCCTCCTCCATATCATTGACAGACACCTTCGAGAGATCCGGGATAAGGGCTTTTGAAGATCCGGACGATCCCTTCAATGTCCTCTACTTCCTGCTGGTCCTCCTCTCACTCACCATAATCATACTCGTCATATCCAGATTTTGGAGGAAGGAGATAGTCTATGTTATCGTCCTGATAGCTATAATCCTGACATCCTTCACGGTATTCCAAGCCCTGCTTATTACTTTGATCCAAGAACCCCACCTGTCCATGATATCCCTGCTCCTCTCCATCCTGGTAGCCTTATCCCTGGTGTTTTATCCAGAATGGTACATCCTTGATATCTGTGCAACCCTTCTCAGTATCGGAGCGATCACGATCTTCGGAATATCCCTCTCGATTCCCTTGGTCATGGTACTGTTGGTTGCCCTCGCCATCTACGATGTTGTATCCGTTTACAAGACCAAGCACATGATAGATCTAGCCGATACCATAGTTGATCTGAAACTCCCAGCCCTTTTCATCATACCTTACAGATTTGGTTACAGATTCAGAAGGAAGGCGGGAGGGATAAAGAAGCAGGTTAAGAGGAAAGAGAGGGAAGCCCTTTTCGTGGGTGTAGGAGATGTGGTCATACCCGGAATCCTGGTTGTATCATCTTATGCCCGAACATCATCCTTGATCATCGCGGAATCGGTTTCTATAGGTATAATGCTGAGCTTCATAGCCTTGAGCCTCCTCGTATCCAAAGGTAGACCCCAGGCTGGTCTCCCCTTCCTCAACGCCGGCGCCATCCTTGGCTATCTTATCTCCTCGCTCATCCTTTATGGATATCCTCTCGGCATCACCTGAAGATGGTACGGCATCTCCTGCAGTAAGCACCCTCATCGTGGTAGCTCAACCTTCCGTTACAGTAGGGGCATCTGTGCTTGGTGATGAGCTCCCTTATCCATTCCTTCCTTATCTCCGGTATACTCTCTCCCCTTATCCTGTCCATCAGCTCCCTATCCCGGGTTACCTCTGCCAGATCCCTGTACTCAACTATGCCTATCCTTACCTTCCTCTCCCGTAGAACGATCCATGATAAGAGAATCCCGGTCACTAATCCTCCAACATGAGCAACGTGCGCGACGTTATCGTATCCATACGAGATAAGGCTAAAGCCAAGCTCGAGCAAACCAAATAGAATAGCTGCATAGAGAACCTTTACCCTGGTCAGGATGGCGATGAAAAAGAAGGGAAGTGGCATGACAACCTCTTCAAATGGGTAAGCAAATGCAAACGCTCCGAGAATTCCAAATATCGCTCCGGATGCTCCTATCAAGAAGGTTGGGCTTGGATTTACCAAGGAGTAGATGATGGTTCCACCTATGCCGGATATGAAGTATATCAGGGCAAACCTCTTCAGACCAACCCTTCTCTCAAAAGGTATGCCGAGGAAGAAGAGGGTGATCATGTTTCCAAGGATATGAGACAGGTCCGCATGCAGGAACATGGTGGTTGCGAGGGTATAGAGCTTTTCTGGATAGCTGTAGAGATAGATGGGGCTGAAGGCCAGATCGAAACTCATCTCGTTTCTGTAAATGGTGTAGACGAAGAAGATGGAGAAGTTCGATACCAGCAAAGCCAAGGTCAGACCAAACCTTTTCTTGTAAGCCACTAAGGTGGTCACCGCTATGATGATCAGCGCAACCATCGAGGGAATCTTGAGCATCTTATCCTGCCTCTCAAGATCATCAGGAAGGTTATGCAGAGGAGGGTTATTAACAGTACATGATTTTTATAATCTTCCATTCCATGATCATATCCTCCATTCCAGTCGTTGAGGAATACCTTGGAAAAGTAGATGGCTATCATCTTGTTCTCTATGATCAGACCAGCCTCCCTGTTCTCGTAGATGGAAGCGTAATCGAGGTTTATGCTTGATATGAGGACGGTTGAGTTATCAACTATCAGACCCTTGACATGGATATTCGATAGACTTAGATCCGATGGATCTATGAGTTTCACCTTCACTCCGTGATCTCTCAGAGCCATATACCTTTCAAATCCAGTGTACCTTGAGTTAATGATGATCCTCACATCAACCCCTCTCCCGGAAGCATTGAGGAGCTCCATGGATATGGTTTTAACATCGTATGGATCGAAGATCATCTGTTCCATGTAGATGCTTTCCCTTGCATTCCTTATCAGCCTCACCATAGAATCCAAGGCGTTATCGGGCGAGAGAACCGGAATTATGGTGATATTCTCTTCGATTTCTAAAGGCTCAAACCCCTTCATGAAAACCTTTCTCTCTTCCTCCGTATCCGAGACCTGATATCGAGGATTATATTCAATAACATCTGGCATGCTTAAATCCCTGACAAATACCTCGTAAAAGTACCTCGCGAGAGATCCATTCTTTATGATGACTATCCACTCCCTGTTTCCACCCTCTCCCCTGCAAGGATATCCATTCCTATCAAGGTTTGCGCTTCCCAAGATCAAGGTATCGTTATCTATCACGCAGTACTTCGCATGATTATACCTGTACCTTCTGTATCCTTCACAGCTCCTCATCTCATAGACCTCCACACCCCTTTCCTTGAGAAGGTTCAGTATATCCACGCCCTTGATCCCTTCCACTGGCGCACCCTCGATCATCACCTTTATCTTTACCCCTTTCTCAGCCAGTCTTGCAAGGATATCCGCAATCCTTGGATGGGAAAAGGTGTAGGTGTTTATGATCACCATCCTTTCAGCTTGCTCCAATTCCTCGATCAGAGAATCCAAAGAACAGTCTGGCGAAACTAGAGCCTTCACCTTCATCTTGCCGCAGAAGACCATCTGAGCAACACTAGATCTGCCAATCCTCTTGATGACCCAATCCTCAGCTTTATCTCCATCAACAAATCCTTTTCCATCGACCTTCCTTTCCAGATACTCTCCCCTTCTCAAACTCCTTATACCTTTTCCCTCCCACCCCTCGATATCCATATCCCTGCCATAAACGATGAGATCCACGGTTCTGTTGAACTCATCCTTTAGAGCTATGACATCCTCATGATTATTGAGCCTGACCCTTCCTTCTTCTATCATCATCCCAACGCTATCTTCCATCCTTCCATACCCGAAGTCCGGGTAACAGCCAAAGAAGTTCTTGTAAGCAGATGAATTCGATGAGACCACTATCGATGATCCAGCTTTTATCTCCGTACCTGGTGGAAAGATCAACTTCGCCTGCCTGTCAACCCTTTCCCATGGCTCATCCGTTATGTACCAGCCAGATATGTCGATATCGTAACCATTCGGATTGTGAATCTCTATGAACTCACTCTCCAACCAAGAGAAATCGTAGCAGAACACCTTTGTTATGAGGATCTTCTCAAACCCCTCCTCCCTGACATCTATCTCCATTACCTTTTCGATTCGCTCATTACCAAACGTAACCTCTACCTTAACCTCATGATACCCGCTCAACCCGGATGTATCGAGCAGGGAGGAGGGATACCTTGGGTAACTTCCTATGGATTCATAGATTTTTGAGCCAATCCTCCTGCCATCCAAGTAAAAGGTAACCCTCACATTCCTTACCTCTTCCATCCAATGGTTTTTGATCTTTGCCCTAACCCTGTAAATCCTTCCCCTCTGGATTTCGTGATCCTCGACGCCATCTATCCTTATCCACTCGAGATCCAATCCCTTCTTCTTTACCTCCGGAGATAGGGATTTCACGATACCTGGCTCCTCCAGTACATACAGCTCAATAGAATTTCTATCCACAGCTGGAAGATCAAAGGCTTCTCCCGGATACAACCGGATGATCCTCCCATCGAGATAGACATTCTCGGGTAGCGTACCGGTATTCTCGATCCATATCTTTCCATCATCCAGCCAGGCGTTTAAACCATAGAATCCGCGCCAGGCTGATAGATTGCGCTTAACCACTTTCCCCTCCTCATCTACCAGATCCAGCTTCATGTTAAGAGGTGCGTACGCCTTGAAGAAACCTTTGACATCGAGATTCCCTTCATCTATATTATTGACCTCTGATGAGGAGATGCATACTATCCTGTTATCATGCACGAGCAGGATGATCTTGCTTCCATTCACAAAGCCTGTGATAAGTCCTCCTTCCGTTCCATTCCATGTAGAGCCATCCATGTCCAGGAGACGAATCCTTTTTC
>QMTN01000027.1 GCA_003651105.1 Thermoplasmata archaeon | reverse complement strand
GATCGGGAATACTGGATTGGGAATGTCCAAGGAGGACAAGAAATCTTTCGAGGGTGCTTCAGATTATCTGGATGCTAGGTTCTTCTGGCAGTACGGTCAGAACGGGACCGATATACTTGGAGAAGTTTGGAAGAAGGCCATAACGGATTACCTCAACAAGTATCCGATTAACTGGAGTACGCCGGCCGGCGAGGATTCATCCATAGATGCGAAGGTCGTACAAGAATGGATCATCCTGGGAGATCCGAGTTTGAAGATAGGCGGATATCCGCCCGTCCGTTCCTGCTGATGAGGGATGCTAAGAGTCTAAAAGATAAAAAGATGAGGATGAGGGGTCGCGGTTTTTATGGTGCAGCCGGTGGCTGGGAGGATGTTACCTTTGACAGGTTCGGTAGCTGTGGGAAAGCTGCTGCCAGCACAACCATGCTTATCGAGAGGGAGAATGCTGTTACGCCAACGAGGGCAGTTATCATATCTGTCTCAAAGAATTCTCTGGTTGCATTGTATAGGGTTCCCGCTGAGAGGGCGAAGAATATAAGCCCTATTATCGCCCCGATGATCGGTCCAGCCTTTGGTATCAGGCTTAGTATAGAGACTATCAGCAGACCAAGGGACGCTGGCATTGCGGTATGAGCTAGGGTTGCAACGCCGGCAAAGTAATCTGACTTGGTTTTCAGTGCACCCATCACCAGCATGTAGTATAGGCCACCAAGCAAACCCCCGATGAGCACTATAAGAAATCCTCCCACCGCAGCTATCCCTGGATTGTTGAGGAGTTGTGCCAGTGGTCTACCCTCTGAGGATACTGTTCCGCCCGCACTGTAACCGAGTAGGGCAAAGGATATAGCTGTAAGGATCCCGGCTATTATCAGATACACTATTGGTACCGATAGGTTCTTCTCCTTCTTAGTCTCCTCTATAGCTTCCTGGGGCTTCCAGAATGCCTCCATTATGGGTATAGCCATCCTCTCCTCACCGCCAGTAAAGATGTTTCGAACTATTAAAGTTTTGTGGTGGTCAGGGAAACGGTTGCAAGGAATATAGCGGCTAAGCGATCATCTCCTCTATCCTTAACAACCTGTTGTATTTCGACACTCTCTCCCCTCTTGCTGGTGCTCCCGTCTTTATCTGTCCAGAGTTTATCGCTACAGATAGATCTGCTATGAAATCATCGCATGTCTCTCCAGATCGATGAGATACCATAACTTTATATCCGTTTTCAAAAGCCAGTTTTGCAGTATCTATAGCTTCGCTGACGGTTCCGACTTGGTTGACCTTCAACAGGATCGCATTGCATGCTCCCCTCTCTATGCCCTCTCTCAGCCTATCCGCGTTGGTGACGAATAGATCATCCCCCACTATCTGGATTTTATTCCCGAAACACTTGGTGAACTCCACGAAACCCTTCCAGTCATCCTCTGCGAAAGGATCCTCTATCGAAACTATCTCATAGGTTTCGATCATTTCTTTATAGAAATCTATGAGCTCATCGGATGAG
The DNA here is from genome assembly GCA_003651105.1 of Thermoplasmata archaeon. Taxonomy (GTDB): domain Archaea; phylum Thermoplasmatota; class E2; order DHVEG-1; family B18-G2; genus B18-G2. The sequence continues at coordinate 4,653 of QMTN01000027.1, read as the reverse complement.
TATAATTTCCCTCCCAGTCTGTAGTTTTTACCATCAAATAGCTCGGTTGCTGCTGAATCCAGAGCCAGCTTCACCTCTTTCTCGTAACCCATCTCCTCTATAGCTTTGGTGAGGAGATCCAGGGCTTCCCTGGTATCCTTCAGCGGTGGAGCATATCCGCCTTCGTCACCCACGTTTACTGCTGATTTGCCATACTTTGATATGATCTTCTCCTTTAAAACGTGATAGATCTCCACCCCATACCTAAGCGCATCGGAAAAACTCTTTGCTCCAATCGGAAAGATCATATGCTCCTGTATATCTAGATCGTTTCCAGCGTGCTTGCCTCCATTTATCAGGTTCATTGCAGGAATAGGCAATAATCTGGGTTCAAAACCATAGATATCTGCCAGATGCTCATAGAGCTCCATACCCCTGCAGATCGCTCCCAGTCTGGAGCAAGCCATAGAGCAAGCAACTATCGCATTTGCACCCAGCCTTGATTTATTGGGGGTGCCATCCAACTCTATCATGGCTTGATCTATCTCTCTCTGTTCCGTAGGATCCATGCCTTTCAACCTCGGCGCTATTTCCCTATTAACGTTATCCACCGCTTTCCTCACCGACCTGCCAAGAAACTCCTTACCATGATCCCTGAGCTCGAGAGCTTCCCTGCTTCCGGTCGATGCGCCGGATGGAGCAGATCCAGTTGCTCTAAACCTTCCAGATCCAACCTCGACCTCGATGGTCGGATTTCCCCTAGAGTCTAAAATCTGCCTAGCCTTAACAAAATCTATCCTATGCATGGCGGAGATAATTTATGACATCGAATATCACCTTTTCGCTGATCCCAGCCACGACGCTCGTTCTCTCTGTAACATCTAGACCCATATCAAGCTCCTCACCCTCTATATCACAAACACATCCTCCTGCCTCCCTCACGATCAGTACACCTGCAGCAAGATCCGTAATTCTAAGGTGATCCTTTGGGCAGATGAAACAGTCTATGGATCCATGGGCAACCAGAGATAGCTCAAGGGATGCGGAGCCCAGGGATCTTATGTGATTATCGAATATCTGATCTGGCAAGTTCTTGCCGAGCATTATGGAATAAAGTGGCTTTCCCATTGGATACTGGGGAGATGATATCCTTCTGTTATTGAGATATGCTCCCTTTCCTCTTTCAGCGAAGTAGGTGTCTCCTGTTGGTATGTTTATGACGATCCCATACTCCACATCCCTCAATCCTTCTCTTCCAATTGCCACGGAAACCGCATAGAAGGGTATCCCCCTTACCGCATTCCTAGTTCCATCGATGGGATCGAGGATTATCGTGTACTCTCCACCAAAATCTATAAATCCCGCCTCCTCGCTGAGTAGATTCACAGGAAGGTGAGATTCTCGAAGCTTCTCCATGGCTATCTCCTCAGCCAGCTTGTCTATGAGCTTGGTTGGTGTTCCATCTGCACCTATACCTATGTTCTTCTTCAGATCGGTTCGCCTCTCTTTCCTGATTTTCTCAGCTATGGATCTGGCTATCTCGTTTGCCAATCTCACGAGATCTTGATTCATTCGATCCTCCTCCTTGCCAGCAACTCTATGGATATCACGAGGAGCAGGGCTAGGATGAAAGGAATCGCGGTATATACGTTTATCCCATCTATCTTACTAATCGGGGATCTCAGACCACCTATCATGAGACCCACAAGGAAAGAGAGCACACCTTTTCTATACCTCTTCATCAGCCTGGAAAGGACATGGGAGAAAGCTATGATCCCGAGGAAGGCGCCCGCCAGGTAGGTTATCAGGGGAGGGATATTCAAATTTTTCAGCGCATGGATCATGTACTCGTACTGACCGAGGAACAGAAGAATGTACGCTCCAGATATTCCAGGAAGGATCATGGCACAGATGCTTGCCACACCTGAAAGGAAAATAACTGGCAGGGAGTGATCGAGATTTATCCCGGTAAGGTCGAGAAAGAGGTAAGCTGAAACGATTCCAGCTACTAAGAGGGGAAGATGTTTCACCTTTCCTTTTCCCATCCTGAGATAGATTATCAGAGCAGATGACAGGATGAGACCGAGGAAGAAGGAGTAAACCTGGGATCTGTAGATGGTCAGGATCTCGCTTATTATCCTGACCAGGATCATGAATGCAGTAATTATACCTAGAAGTAGTGGCAGTAAAAAGTCGAACCTTATCGATCTAAACATCTCTTTTACCTTCCTTCTATAGCCACTCTTGAGGATAGCTATCAGCGAGTAAGGTATTATCCTGAGATCGATCGATCTTATGGAGAAAACCAGTTCCTCGTAGATGCCGAGGATGAGGGCTATGGTTCCACCTGATATACCAGGAATGATATCCGCAGACCCCATGCACAGCCCCTTGAGGAATAGCTTCAAGCCCCTCATCCAAGATACCTTCCGAAGCCCTTATCTATTAGACAATCCTCACCGTCTATACCTTCTTCCCCCCTGATAAAGACCTTCTCCGGAAATATCGCCTTGTAACCTGAAAAAGGAGAGTATCCGCACTTGTAGTGCAGATCCTCATCCCTTATCACCCTTACTTCTTTCAAGTTGAAAACAGCAAGATCCGCATCCATTCCCTCCTCTATCTTCCCCTTTCTCACACCAAGAATCTCTGCTGGCTTCTCAGCTATCGCCCTCACGAGCCTATCCAGAGGTAGACCTTTCTTCAGGAAGTAATAGATAAGCAAGGGGTACATGGTCTCAACGTTTGGTATACCGCATGGCGCTGATTCAAAATCGGTCAGCTTCTCTTCCATCGTATGGGGAGCATGATCTGATTCAAGGATATCTATATCTCCGTTGATCAATGATTCCATCAACCCTTCCTGATCTATCTTCCCTCTTATCGGAGGATTGACCTTGAGAAACGTACCTTTATCATAATCATCGATGACATTGAAAAAAAGATGATGAGGCGTTACTCCGACCGTTACATTATCTTCTCTATGCTCAAGCTCTCTCAAACCTAAGAGAGATGAGATATGGGAGATGTGTAGCCTGTGCTTTGATCTTCCTAGAGATTCAAGTATCTTTCTTATCGCTAGAGCCTCGCATACCTTTGGTCTGGATCTGGCATAACCCTTCAGATCGCGGGCAATGAAGCTCCTCTCCTCGAGGCATGACCTATCCTCTGCATGAAAAACCAGCAGTTTCTTCCCCTCCATCTCCTTCAATCTCTCGAGATTCTCAGCTCCCAAGCAGAGGTTTCCGGTGGTTTCTCCCAAGTATATCTTGAATATCCTCGCAATACTTGAGAGCTCATCCAGTCTATCTAGATTCCTATCGGTTATACCCACATAGATGAGAAAATCAACGAATGATTTCTTCCCAGCTAACAGGATCTTCTCCTTCAAACTCAACCTGTCCAGGGTTGGTGGATCTGTATTCGGCATATCTGCTACGCATGTTATACCTCCATAGAGAGCGGAAAGGGATCCGGTGGAGAAATCTTCCTTGTGCTTGAATCCCGGCTCCCTGAAATGGACGTGCAGATCTACGCCGGCGGGAAGTATCAATCCCCTCCTTATCCTTATCCTCTCCTCCCCTTCCAGAATCTTCTTAAGAGAGACAATCCTACCTCCCTCTACCCCTATACAGCACTCCTCTATCCTTCCCCTGATGAGAGCCTTTCCCTCAATTACCCTCTCTATCAATTCTCCTCTCCTCTACCTCTCCATAGGGTTCCTTCTCGCAGAATATCTGTCCTTGGAAGCTGTAAATCTTCGTGTCCTCATCTATCCACGCGTCTGGTGGAAGTCCTGCCTTCATGCACGTCTGGGATAGAAACTCTTCGACATCCCAGCCCCATTCAACTGGAACCTGAGGGAGGAGTAGACCCTTGTAGAAACCCTTCTCCGCTATCAATCCATCCCTGCCTATCTTTATCTTGTTCACATAATCTCTCGGATCCTCAACCTCTATCAGTTTGGGGGGCGTGAGTATCGTTACCTCGATCACGACACTCTGTAATTCATCCTCCCTCAAGGGCGGAAATCTTGGATCCCTTGTAGCTGACTTTGCAGACTCCATTATACTCGTCTTGAGATCATAGATGGGTTCTGGTATACCTATGCAACCCCTAAGCTCTCTGGCTGGAAAGGTTAGGATTGTAACGAAGGCACCGGATTTCTCATTGAACTTGTTACTCAGTTCAATATCTGGAATTTCAATCCCTTTAACATAACTGTCAACGGTATTTCTAGCGAGCTTGACCGCTTTCTCTCCCTCTTCCAGGGTGAGCATGGTTCAGCTAATGGAAATCAGCTTAAATTACTTTCTTACCAAAGCTATTATGTAATCTGTTATGGGTGACTGACCCATCTTGATCTCTATCCTGCCCTCATAGCTGTAATCTATAGTTTTATTCGTCTCATTGTCGAAGACCTCTTTGGATGCAGATACATTATAGATTCCAGGTGTTAGGTAGACTTCGAAATAGCCGGTCTCGTTCGACTTCGTTGATTCGTAAAGGGCGGTATTGTTCTCAATATCTCTTGCCGGTGCGAACCTTATGGTTACGTTGTCCATAGATCTGTTATCATAGAGCGTGTAACCCGATACCTTTATCTTTGCAAGGTTCAGGGATATGTTGATCTCCCTGGTAACATTCTCCTCCAGCAATAGGCTAACATCAGCT
>QMTN01000026.1 GCA_003651105.1 Thermoplasmata archaeon | reverse complement strand
TTCTATGGCAGGGAAAAGGACTTATGGTTGTATCCTTGTAGCGATTGTTTTTATGCTGACGATAGCGAGTCCAGCTGTCTCGCCTAGGGAAGAGACCGGGGTGGCAAAACAATCACACATAGATTCTCATATCAAGATAACCAAAGCGTATCTGCCTTTTCTAAGATTAAGCCTCAGCCACTTAAAAGAAGGGCGCAATAGAGATCTTGTGACTTACCTCATAGAGAGGTTAGAAGAAAAAGGTGAAGTGGATGCCAAGGACATCGAGGAGTTTGCAGAGACCCTAGCGGGAGAGGACTATCAGCATTCACTTGTAGAAATTGGTCTTTTCGTTATAAGTGCGAAGTGGTTGAATGGAAAACTTGATCTCGTCCCAGGTGAAGCGATCTGGGTTATAACGAAGTTCTACTTCGGACCCATAATCTGCCTGCAGTGGAAGGCGGAAGACGAGGATGCCCGTTGTGAAATAACAAAACTACTAGGAAAAATAGTTACTATAGAAGGGCCACATCGAGGACTAGCCTTCTTTGGTTTCGGCACGTGTGGTAAACTCCCTCAACCCGATGGTAAAGCAAAGACAGTTATTATGAGCTATTTTACATTCGTCATCATAGATAGTGAAAAAGAACCTAAGGAGGAGAGTGTGAACAAGTAAGCTCCTCTCCCCTTTAACCATCGATCACTTTCTTTTTTCATCTGCGACAGAGTTTGTCGAAAAATTCGACACAAAACTTAATGTTCCCATCCCCATTTCATAATTGAAAAAAGAGGGGATGGGAACATGAGATACTGGAAGAGATATGACAGAAGATATAAACTCAATAACATTTTAAACCTTTGCTCTTTCATCAAATCAAAGGCCAGAAAGTTAGGAGAACCCTTCAGCAAAAGGGGAAAGAGGGGCAGGAGCCTCAAGATATCTCCATACGATTATTTGGTTTCCTTTATCTTGTACACCTACCTCGATCTGAGCTTGAGAGACAACGAATTCCTATCTATAGCGATCTTTGGTAAGCATGTGGATCACAGCACATTTGGAAAAGCGTATGACAGAATTCCATACTCATATCTAAGAAGACTTTTGGTTTTGATAAGGAACGAAATTGAGAATCTGATCAAAGAAAGACCAGTGTTGATAGCAGATTCCACAGGAATTAGAATAGATAGAAGATACGGTAAAGCCATGATAGGATGTAAAACCACCAAAAGGAGAGAACATGATAAGTTGATCATTCTCGTTGAATACTATCCTGAGAACATGTTGATATCCATCTCCAATGCAGATGCTTTGATACGTTCAGACCCTCTATCCTCAGCAATGATGCTTGAAAATCTTGATACGAGATCGGATTACTTCTTTGGAGATGCCGGTTTTGATTCGGAAGTACTGTATATGGTGTGTTTCAAAAAAGGAATAAAGCCTGTGGTGAAACAGAGGAGTTATGGAAGGAAAAGGGGAAGATTAAGAAAGAGAGCGATGGAATGCTTTGATCCAGATCTTTACAGGAGGTACAGAGGAGTTATAGAAGGGGTGTTTGGTGGTTTGGAGAACAGGAGGTTATTGTTCACCAGATACAGAAAGGAGAGCATGAGATCAAAGCATATTATTGCCATGGCTTTGATCCATAACATAAACACCTACATGGCAATAATATGTCTATTTATTCTGATTTTTTCGACAAACTCACGAGGAGAGCAAATTTTATATACTAGCTCATCCCTATGGTGGATGTATGGTAGAAGATATTACTGTGAAGACGGATAACCTGCAGAAGCTGTTCCTGGATGAGGTTGCCCTCGAAAGCAAGGAAGAGGAACTCGCCTTCTTCATGAACAGGTTTGGTCTTAACATAGAGAACCTTGAGGCGATGCCCGCCTTCAAGGAACACATAGAACCTTTGCTCTCAAGGATGGAAGGAGACTAGGATCGAAAGCAATATAAGCTATAGCTGAATACTTTTACCGGGGATTGGTATGAATCTAGAGAGGCTATTCTCCAGAAGAACAAAGGTGATGAGACCTTCTGAGATAAGAGAGTTGCTGAAACTGACCCAACAACCAGATATCATCTCATTTGCTGGAGGGTTACCAAATCCCGATGCCTTTCCCATAGATGAGATACAGGATATAACGAGGAGGGTTCTGGAGGAGAAAGGGAAGCTTGCTCTGCAGTACGGTCCAACCGAGGGCATAAGATCTTTAAGAGAAACCCTTGCAAACAGATGCAGAAAGGATGGGATGGATGCATCATCTGATAATGTGCTCATAACAACCGGTTCTCAGCAGGGCTTAGATGTCATAGGTAGGATATTTCTTGATCCTGGAGACACGATCATAGTTGAGTTACCAACCTATCTGGGAGCGATAAACGCGTTCAGAGCCTACGAGGTGAATTTTGAGGGTATACCTCTTGACAAGGATGGTATGCGGATAGACCTGCTCGAGGATAAGATTGAGGATCTCAAGAAGAAAGGTATCACACCAAAGTTCATCTACGTTGTCCCAACCTTCCAGAACCCGGCGGGCGTGGTCATGCCGGAGAGCAGGAGGAGGAAGCTCGTTGATATAGCGAATGAGCACGATCTCCTGATCATAGAGGACGATCCTTACGGGAAGTTGATCTACGAAGGAGATTTTGTAAGACCCATAAAGAGCTTCGATGATGAGGGTAGGGTCATCTACCTTTCCACCTTCTCCAAGATCCTTTCTCCGGGCTTCAGGCTTGCTTGGATTGTTGCCGATGAGGAGATAATAAGGAAGTTATCTATAGGTAAGCAAGCCCTAGACCTTTGCAGTAATACCTTTGCCCAGTACATAGCGAACGAGTTTATCGAGAGCGGTTATCTGGATCTTCACATAATGAGGATAATAGAGATGTACAGACCCAAGAGGGACAGGATGATGGAATCCATAAAGAAATACTTCCCTGAAGACACGATATGTCATAAGCCGAGGGGAGGGATGTTTGCATGGGTAACCTTGCCGGGAGATATAGATACTGAAGAGATGTTCCTAGATGCGATAAAGGAGAAGGTCGCTTACATCCATGGAAAGGCATTTCATGTGGATGGGGGAGGAGCAAGCTCCATGAGACTTAACTTCTCTTATTCATCCGAGGAGTTGATAGAAGAAGGGATCAAAAGGCTCGGCAAGGTGATAGAGAGGAAGCTGAAAGAGGCGAAATGAAGAGTCTGTATCTCCTTGTATCTCTGATAATCCTGTCAGCACTATCTGGCTGTCTGTTGGATTTCAAGAAAGGATACTGCAAGATCCTCGGCTACGAGGTAGTGGATAATGGGGGTAGGATAGGTGTTAGGATAACCTTCAACTCGAGTGGCGGAATGAGCTTTGAAGCCAGGAAGCCGGATGGAGAGATCGTGGATAGGTTATTTGTTCCATACTGTTGCGGGAGGGTCACCATCAATGTATCAGCATACCATGAGAATCCAAAGGGAAGAGGTTACAAGGTACTAGTTTACGATGGGTATGGGAATAAGGTGGAGGAGATTCCCCTTGATTTCGTGACGCCGAGATTGAGGATCAAGGGATGTAATGTAACTTGGTGGAGGGAGGGAAGGAATTCTTATGCCATCATAGAGATCGCTTTGTCCATCCAAAACGAAGGAAGCATACCGGTTTACGTGGATCGGGCTGTGCTGAGTGTAGGTAATAAGGTTGCTGAGGTAAAGACCTTGCAGAATACCCTGCTACCGGGTAGCAGCAGGATCGTGCTCTCCCCCTATGTGAGCTCCCTGCCTTACAAGGATCACGATCTGTCGATAACCTTACTCGACATTGATAACTACAATCTGGCCAATTTTTCGCTCTCGGTACAACCTGTTACAGATTTTGGATTGAGGAGATTCTCGGATTCATGGAATTTCAAAGGAAAGAGTTACTTTATCTCGATACCCCTTCCCCAGGGATTATACGAGTACTGCTCAACCCTTCCCAGACCGAATACACAGGACTACTCTTTCTATGCCATCGATCCGAAGGTTAGGGGATTTATCGAGATGCTCTCGAGCAAGCTTAGATCTATATACAGGGGAAATGACCCCATAAACTTTGTCGCATCCTTTGTTCAGAATATCGATTACAAGGGGGAGGAGGGAGAGTATCCAAAGTATCCCATCGAGCTGTTGCATGATAGGGGAGGGGATTGCGAGGACAAGGCGATACTCGCTTCTGCCATCCTCTTCGAGCTCGGCTATGATGTCTGTCTCATAAGGTTCGAAGATCACATGGCGGTGGGCGTGCACCTGGAAGATTATCGGGATAAGGTCTTCTACCTCGATGAGAATGGAAAGGCATACGTTTATCTGGAGACCGCAAACACCGGTTGGTTCCTTGGTATGGCAGATGATAAATACAGGAATGCGAGGAACTATACCATACACCACGTTTGCGAGAAGCCAATCATAGATCTGAGGTGCAAACCTCCCATCAGGCACCAAGTTGGAAATAAAGACTACATAGATTTTTTAGCAACCATCGAGAACATAGGTAGCAGGGATGCAACCGATCTCAAGTTAGTGGTAACCATCGATTTATATGGAGAGGAGATGAGGGTAACAGAGAGCGAGCTGTATCATCTTAAATGTGGAGGAGGAAGAGACATCTACATGAGGTTTGATACACCTCCTATCCCATTCTCAGAGCTCCATGTTAAGGTCGTCACGGGAGATAAGGTGAGAGCAGAATCCAGGTTTGTGTTCCTATGATTCATGGGCTCGGAGGGATTCGAACCCTCGACCTCCGCCTCGTGAAGGCGGCGTCATAACCATCTAGACCACGAGCCCATCACTGATAGGATTCGGTCTTTAAAAATCTATCATCCTTCGAGGAAGACCAAAATTAAAATTAACCTTACGATTATTCGGGAGCGTGAAGGATTTTGGAGACCTTGGAAAAACCCTGCTGTTCTTCTCCATTCCAACCCTGATGATCCTCGCCGGTCTATCCTATTTCCAGCATCCCTTGGATCAACCGGTTAGAAATCTTCTGATCATCCCATTATTCATGAGCCTTTTCCTTCTGATCGCTGGATACCTCATGAAAAGAGAAACCTCCAAGTACATAAGATCTGCGGGCTGGATCCTATTCGCTCTTTACTGGTCAACCCAGATCAATACCCTGTACTACTCTGAGGGTGGAGATGTGGTTAATGCGACCATCTGTGGAATAGGTGTATATGTGTTGATCTACTTCGCATACAAGGATCTTACCACGCGAGCGGAATGCCTTCCCTGGCTGGCTGGCGTCGGAGGTATCTCTGGGCTTGCATACTTTACCATGGAACTCATACCTCCCATCAAGCTCTCCCTCATAAATCTAGTTACGAAGCATACCGCGACCTTGTACGCTTTCTTTGACGGGAATGTGAGGTTTCAGGGTAACTTGATATGGGTTGGATACGATTACATGAATAACTCCTCTCCAACCGCTGAGATAATCTTCGCATGCACAGCTGTACAGTCCATGCTCCTCTTCGTCGGCTTGATACTCCCCCTAGAAAAAACCAGCTGGAAGAGGAAGATCCTGGCAGTAACTCTCTTGATACTGGTCATCTATTTCCTAAATCTGGTGAGGAATGCATCAATCGTGTACCTGGTGGGTTACAGGATCACGGATATGAATATAGCTCACAATTACATAGGTAAAGCTGGTAGCTTGATAGCTCTCTTGATCCTTGTTTTCCTGGTCTTCAGGTACATACCCGAGCTCTATGACAATATCCTGTGCACGCTCGATCTTTACAAGAAGGAAGGTTTCCTTGAGAGAACCTTAAAGAGAGCGATAAGATGATAGCGGAAGGCGGAAAAGGTATAATCTCATCGATGTTCTTGCTCGGATCCTTTATCCTGATCCTATCCATCATCATACCATCCCTCCTCATCCTCTTCGTCCTCATCCTGATTCTCACCATCTTTGTTATGATATTCTTCAGGGATCCAGAAAGAAGGGTTGGCGAGGGTATAGTGTCTCCAGCCGATGGTAGGATCATCGATATCAACGAGATCGATGATCCAGATGTCGGCGAATCCATAAAGATATCGATATTCATGAACCTGTTCGATGTTCACGTGAACAGGATGCCCCTGGACGGGAGGATCCTCAGGATAGAGAGGACGAAGGGTGCCTTCCTTCCCGCTTTCTTGAAGAATGCAGAGAAGAACGAGAGAAACACTATCCTGGTGGAAACCGAGATAGGTAAGGTAAAGATAATGCAGATAGCTGGAATGCTTGCAAGGAGGATAGTCTGCTATATCAGGGAGGG
>QMTN01000025.1 GCA_003651105.1 Thermoplasmata archaeon | reverse complement strand
TCATAAAGGAGCGAGGGATATCTTCAAGAGAGAGAACAAGGTCGGCATACTGATCATAGCCCTCCTCACCACATCCTTCTGGTTCATCGAGTTCCTGATACCTTCATGCATCCTTCTTGGTCTGGATCAAGATCCCATCATCATTCAATCCATATCAGCTCAGATTCTTTTATTGATAATCGTCATGATTCCCCTGACGCCTGGAAGCAGTGGGGTAGCTGAAGGTTGTTCAGCAATCCTTTACTCTGCAATAATCCCGGATAGATCGGTGCTCGGGATAATGATCCTTGCATGGAGGTTCATCACCTACCACCTCAATATAATAGTTGGAGGTATCTTTCAGTACAAGCTGATTGGTTCCTTATCCAGAAGATGATACTTTAATGGAGAGGGATTCTCAACCGTCTAGTACCATCCCTTCAGGCAAGCTAGCCTGTCGAACATCAGCAAAACGAGACCTATCAGAGATAGAAGCACTACAGATATCCAGTAGGTTGAGACCAACTGATCTATCTTCAACCTCGCAACAGCCACCCTGATGAGAGTGACAGAGAGTAGGATGACCAGGAAGAGCTTGAACAGATAGAACAGGAAATCCAGAGCATATGCTGGATATCCGGAGATGGATAGAAGGGATGAGAGGTTGTATGGGAAGAAGATCGCGATGATCAAGGTAGCCATCGCCAAGGTCTTGACCGCATCCGCGAGATAAAACAGAGCAAGATTCCTCCCAGAATATTCAACGAGTAAGCCTCCTGCTATCTCAGTCTCAGCTTCCGGCGCATCGAATGGTACCTTTGAGAGCTCTCCGGGAGTAACGATCACAAGGGCTATGAGCAAGATGATGCATCCGATTATTCCGAGTATCCCAACATTATTCCAGATTGGATTTTCCATTATGGATGAAAGAGAGAAAGGAACATCTATTCCAGCTTCCCTCAACCTCCAGACCACTGATATTACTGCTATGGCGAGAGGGAATTCATAGGACATCATCAGAACCATCTCTCTCTGCGCACCCACGGTTGCGAATGGCGAACCAGAGGAAAAGCCTCCTATAACCAGGCAGAGGGAGGGTATCAAAAGGAGGTAAAGTATCAGGATAAGGTCGCCTTCTGTTGAGAGCATGGGCTTGATATCACCTACGGGAAGGTAGAGCATCATGATGATCGATGCAGATAATGCGATGACCGGAGATAGATTGAATAGCCATGGGATAGCATCATCTGGAACTATATTCTCTTTTGTGAAAAGCTTTATCACATCCCGGAAGGGTTGTCTTATTGGTGGTCCCACCCTAGCCTGCATATGGGCTGCAATCTTCCTATCTACACCCTTGTAGAATAGACCCAAGATGATGGAAACCAATGCTAGAACGATCGTACCAAGGATGGATCTGGTGATGAGGGAGATGAGCTCCGTTACCTCCAAGGTATCATCCTCCTCTCTTTTACTCCTCGCATCTAAAGAACCTCCATCAGGAAGAGGAGAACTATCACGAAGATGAACCAGAAGATGTAATCCCTGATATCACCGCTGTGAAATCTTTCCATAACTTTGTAGTATCCCTTCAAGCTCTCCCTAAAGCCCCAGTAAAGGTTCTCACTTCTTGGGGATATGGTCTCGATATCCTTTATGTTTCCACATAGGAATGGTTTTGTCTTGTCCCCTTCTCTCTTGAATCCTGGTCTGCCAAGGGATCTGAGGATCAGCACGATGAGGATCGATACTACAAAGGCTATTAGCCATATCAGGGGATTCCAGAATCCACTGCCGGTGAATATCCTTTCCAACATTCAGCCACCCCCGATGACTGCAGACACATAACCTTTTGCATCTATCAAGGATCTCACAGCCGGATCAACTAGCTTATCGATGGCATAGCTGGGGAATATGCCTAGGAATATTATGAGGATGGAAAGGATGAGCATAGGTATCAGCATCAGCACAGGTGGATCCCTTGCATCCCTGAGATTAGGTAACTCTGGTCCAAGGAATACAGAATAGAAGATCCTTACGAAGATTGCCAACATCAAGATGCTAGCAAGGATGGCGATGATGGATAGGATGGGATTAAGGGCATAGGTCGATTCGTAGATCAGTAATTTTGAAGCGAAACCATTCATCGGTGGCATACCGGAGGAGGCAAGTAAAGCTATAAGGAAGGTGATCGCGGTAAACCTCATCCTTCTGGCTAAACCACCTAGATTGTTCATATCCAGCTCCCTTGTTGCAAGATACACGGATCCAGCAACAAGGAAGAGCAAACCCATATCTATGGCATCGTTCAGCACATGGAATATCGCTCCCTCCAAGGCTACCTCACCGTACCCTTTTATTCCAGCATACATCGCTGTACCAACCCCAAGCAGTATGTAGCCCATCTCCGCAACCCCGGCAAAAGCTATCGCTCTCGTCAGCCTGTTCTGGATTAATGTCATGGTTGCGCCTATTCCTATGGTTATCAAGGATAACGCTATGATCAATGCCGGCAAGAAAGCAATATCTATGGATGGATGGAAGATGGTGAAGATCATCCTGAGCAAACCGTACATGCTAGCTTGGGTCGCAGCTATCACACAAAGGGTTACTGGAGGAGAGGCTTCGGCATAAGCATCTGGTAGCCACATATGCATGGGTGCAATCCCTGCCTTCATAAGCAAGGCTCCAAGTATGAGTATCAACGCCATTTTATCGATGAATGTGTTGGATATGGATTTAGCCAGCATAGCCATGTTCAAGGCATCGTACTCTCCATAGAGCAGACCAACGGAGAGGAGGAAGAAGAGTGCTCCTATCGAGCTTATGGCGAGATACTTGATCCCAGCCTCGAGGGTCTCGCTCCTATCTATGCAGAAGGCTATCAATGCAGATGCAGATATAGAAGCTATCTCAAGGAAAACAAAGAAGTTGAACATATCCCCGGTGAGCTCCATCCCCAAGATTCCCGCAAGTAACAAGAAGAGAAGAGCATAGAACCTGTCCAAGCCCCTCTCCTCTTTAAAATAAGGTAGCGCATAGAACATGGCTGTGAATGCTAAGATTATCGATACAATTACCATGAATGCACCGAGTCCATCTATCTCAAAGATTATCCTGACAGGTATTTTTAAGGAAGATGGAGTCGTTTCACCTGGCTGAGGGGCGCCGAAGGTGTAGAGGATTATACCCTTTGAATGAACCTCATGGACGAGTAATATACCTATGATTGCTACAAGGAATATCATGATGAAGGCGAATAACTTTCTAAAGGTTGGAGATATCCTTCCGATCAGTGGCATCAGGAATGCTGTGAGGAGAGGTAAGGCTATGATGAGAGCCGGCAGGTGCTGGATCAACCTCTCAACCTCCTTATCTTCGTTACATCAAGGGTTCGGTACTTGCGATAGATCTGCACAGCTATGGCAAGCATGAGGGCAAGGACCGCAACACCAATAACGATGCTGGTCAGGGTGAGCGCCTGGGGTACGGGAAAGGTGAGGGATTGGGGTACCTTCGTTCCCTCAGGTAGGTTTGTGTAGATTGGAGCGACAGCTCCTTTCCTGTAACCCAAGGTTATCAGGAATAGGTTGACCCCGCTCTCCAAGATTGTTATGCCCATGATTATCTTTATCAGGTTCTTCTTGAATATCGTAGCATAAAGTCCGATGATGATCAGCAAGGCGACAGCTATGTAAGGCAGATTTTGGATCATCTCTTTCCCCCTCCCTTCGATCTGGCAACGAATGCAAGGACTAATACCACTGCAAAGAGACCGGCTATAACCTTCAGACCAACGCTTATGTTCATCAGGGGCAAGGTACCCGCGGTATTCATATCTCCAGGATTGCTACCAAAGGGAGGTATTCTGCCAAAGATGAAGCCACTCCCTGCGAGGAAGTTGTAGAAGAATGTTGCTGTCAAACCGAGTAAAGCCAGGGAGATGAAACCCAGCGCTCCGATGCTCTCGATTACCGAGAGATGGGATTCCTTCAATCTTCTGGCTATCTCTGCTGTACCGAAGGCAACCAATAGAAGGGTGATGGCTGAGGCTACGACCGCTCCGCCCTGAAAACCTCCTCCCGGAGTGAGATGACCATGAAGTATGACATAGATACCAAATACCATCGTGGGTGGAAATATTATGGATGCGATGGTCTTGACTATCTTTGATGGTTCACTCATGGATATACCTCCTCAATACGAGCAGGACTCCAGCAACAGCTGTGAACAGAACCGTAGCCTCTCCCAGCGTATCGAAACCTCTATAATCAAAAACGACGCTCGTTACAGCGTTGTTTGCTCCGGTTTCATTCTGGGCATTCTTTATTATGTAATCGTCCATCTCCGTAGATTTGGGTTCTCCAAACGGTCTCATCATGATCGCTGTAGATATGATTATGCAGGAGAAGATGATGAAGATCGGGATCGCTAAACCTCTCCTCATCTTTCCTCCATCCTCCTTGTCGATTTTATGGCAAATACGAGCAGAGCGGTTGTAAGGCATGCTCCAACCCCAGCCTCTGCGATCGCAACATCGGGAGCGTGAAGGATGTAGAATTCTAGGGAGAGAAGGAGGCTCATCACCGCAAGAGCTATGGTGGCTGAGATGAGATCCCTGAAATGAACCGCAAGTATAGCTGCGATCACCATGAGCATTGGAACTAAGGAGATGTACAGCTCCTCGATCATCTCTCACCCTCCCTATCCTTCTTCAGGTCATCGACAACAGCTCTAGCAGGCATGATCCCGCTCCTGTGGGCTGCTCTGGCTATTGCATGAGCTCCTGTTGGGTTTGTTATTAGTATAGCTACCAGCGCTATGAAGGTGTGGATCGACATGATCAGGGGAGATGGGGAGGATGTGAGGAGCCACTCCCTCAGGTTGTAGATTATCACGGATCCGCACAGGAAGATCGAACCAAATGTCGTGCACTTTGTTCCTCCATGCAACCTGGTATAAACGTCTGGAAACCTCAGCAGAGCTATCGATGCTAGGAGGTTGAAGGTCAGACCTATGATGAGGAATGCATAGACCAGGATCTCTATCATATCTTACCACCCTCCAAGTACTTTGCTATGATGATGGTTGTTACAAAGGAGAGCAGGGCATAAACTATGGCGGTATCTATGTAGATACTCTCCCTGTAAGCCGAGCCGAACAGGATCATGCTAACGATAACTAACGTATTTATGGTATCGAGACCAACAACCCTGTCAGGTACCGTAGGACCCAAAATTACTCTAAGGGCTGCGAGGAGTATGCATATCAAGAGTACGAGTGCTGATATTAGGAAAGGTTGGATCATTCCGCTATCCTCCTTACCCAGTCTGGAAAGGTTCCGCAAACATACCGGTAATCCCTTGGCTTCTTCTTGAGAGCGGGTTCCTTCACGTTTATCCAGTGAACATACAGATCGTTTGTTTGATCATCCACATCCACGCTGAGGGTTCCCGGGGTTAAGGTTATGGAGTTTGCCAGCATCGTTATTCCAAGATCAGTTTTCAGGTTTGGAGATATCCTTACTATGCCCGGTCTGATCCTCCCGGTTATAACCCTGTATGCAACATCCAGGTTTGCTCTAGCCATCGCTATGAAGAAAGGACCTATGAAGTATGCTATGGCTAGAATCCATCTTTTTGGATTCAACATCCTGTAGTTACCTTTAACGAATATCCTTCTCGACAGGTAACCTATGAGCGATGCGGTCATCAGACCAAACAGTAACTCCTCGTAGCTCCAGAGCCACAGGTTTCCGCTACCAGCGGTTAGAATGAGATATACCAGGAAGGCTACAAGAGATGTAACTATGAATGCCTTCATCTCCTGCCCCCGAGCTTGGTTAATGGAAGAGCCTTTTAAAACTTTACTCATTTTTAGGTAAAATCATGGAAGGGATTTCTTTCTACAACTACGCTGCTGTTGTCAAGAACCTCAGGGGCGTGATCTACTGGAAAGGTAGGGAAAAACTGGATTGGCTCTTATCTAGGTTCAGGTACAGATACCTCGGTCTGGTTCCATCGATGCATGGAATGATAACCGGAAAGAAGAATATCATAGATCTTTACTATCCAAATGAAAGGATAAGGGATGCCAAGGATGTGATCTCCAAGGAGCTTGGAGAGGAGCTGAGCGAGGCGATATGTCTCTCATCTGTCTACATCTGTCCGATCATCACGAATGCTCCGGATGATTTCTTGGATTTGAGCGTTTCAGAGGTGAAAACGAAGGAGGAGCTTGGAGATAAGGATTGGAGACTGCATCTGAGGATTGCCGATTATACGGTTCTTGATTTCTATACATGGGCGGTGCGCCAGGCGTACGAGGGGTTGAAGG
>QMTN01000024.1 GCA_003651105.1 Thermoplasmata archaeon | reverse complement strand
ATCTCTTCTTTTTTCTCCTCCGGTTTTTCTTTCTTCTCTTTGGCTTCCTCTTCCCCGGCGGCGCCTTCCTCTGGCTTCTCCTCCGCCTTCTTCAGGATCGGTTTTTTCGCCTCTTTTGCAGCCTTGATTTCTTCCCTGAAGGATCTGAATTCCACCTCTGGAAGGGAGACCTCGACTACGCCATCATCAAACCTTACAGCCCTCACCCTTATCTTGCTGGGCACCTTGTACTTTCCTCTCGACCAGATCAGTTCATTCACCGAACTATCTATCCATATCTTTTCGTCCTCCACCTTCATGTGTCTCGACAGGAACTTCCTTATCAGCTTTATCGCCCTAGGTGCAGCCTTTGACGAAGGTCCATGCTTCGCAGATCTCAGGGGTATAACATATATCCTTTCCAATTCTACCTCCGCCATATCCATCACTTCTGTAACTTACTCCTCCTCCAGTGCCTTATCTTCGGATGCCTAAGGAATCTCCTGCTCGTTCTTATCACCACCCAGGCGGGAACTCTCCTGTTGCTCTTGGTAGCTCTCAACAGCCTCAACTTCTTAGCTAATGGTTTGTGCCTGCCCATCACAACCCCCTTCTCCTTATCTTGATATCTCTTTTACTTCTAGCCAATCTCGATAGGAGTTCCTTCAGCTGATCGTCATCTATCTTGGATTTTATCCTCCCATTCTGGGCGAGCAGGATCAACTGATCCTCGATAGCTCTGGCGAACTCTGGTCTGGCCATCTTTATCCTAGCAAGCCTCTCCCTCGCTTCCTGGGTCAGGATCAGGGAAAGTATCCTTCTTCTCTCCTCCTCTATCTCTTCCCTCTCTATCTCTTCCTGCTCTTGGATGGCTTGCTGATAGGCTAGCTGTCTTCTTAACTCCTCGAGCTTTCTCCTTTTTATCTCCTCAAGCTCATCATTGCTCATACCAATTCCTTCAATACTTCTTCAATTCGGGTATCTCCTTCTCCAGCTCGAGCTTAACTTCATGGGCGGTATTGTCAACGAAGGACTGACCCTTCGGGGTTATCACCCTACCCTTACCCTTGATCTTCGTCACGTATCCCGCTTTCTCCAACTGCTGAAGAGCTTTTCTGATTATGGAACCGCTCCCTTTTACCGCATGATACGGCTTCGAACCCTTATCCTTCTTCCCACCATACTCGGCTCTCAATCTCTCAATCCCTATACCCTTCCTTATGTAAACCTTCCTCAGTATGGATGCACACCTCACATACCACCAATCCGGATCCATGGGTGGATTCTCGGCATGGGCACCGGTCTTTACGAACCTTGACCACTCCGGAGGAGTGAATGTCTTATCCTTCTTCAGTTTCTCTGCCATCTTTTTTATCAACGCATCTGCCGGGACATCATACGCGGTCGTCATGCTCCTTTCTCCTTAACCCGAAGGGTTGTAAGGGTATTTAACATTGGTTATTTAAGGGTAGCGGAGGCAAGATATGATTCTGGATTTAATGATTAACATTTTATACTGGTTTTTGCATTAGGGCAACATCCAAGGGAGGCAGTTGTAAGGTGGTAGGGATGGTCGAAGAGAAGAGAGACATAGCTGTCTTGCTTGAGGAAAAGAGGGTTTTTCATCCTCCAAAGGAGATAGTCGAAAACAGCAATGTGAAGAGATGGATGGATGAACATGGGATAAAGAGCTATGAAGAGCTACTCGAAAGAGCAAAAGACCTCGAATGGTTCTGGGGAGAGGTTGCGAAGGATGTCGTTAACTGGTACGAAGAGCCCAAGAAGATCTTGGAATGGAAACCTCCGTATGCGGAGTGGTTTGTTGGAGCGAAGTACAACATCGTTCACGATGCCCTGGACAAGCACATCGGAACGGATCGCGAGAACAAGATAGCCTACTACTTTGAGGGCGAGCCTGGAGACACAAGGAAGCTGACTTATGGAGATCTCTACAGAGAGGTGAACAGGTTAGCCAACGCATTGAAGGATCTTGGGGTCAGAAAAGGAGACAGGGTCGGTATCTATCTGCCCATGATACCTGAGTTGCCGATAGCTATGCTCGCCTGCGCGAAGATAGGAGCTATACATTCCGTGGTTTTCTCTGGCTTCAGTGCCCTTGCATTTAGAGAGAGGATAAACGATTGTAAAGCAAAGGTTGTCATAACATGCGATAGCTTTTACAGAAGGGGAAAGACCGTGCCCCTGAAAAAACAAACAGATCTCGCTCTGGAGGATGCGCCATCCGTCGAGCACTGTATCGTTTTTAAGAGGACTGGAGAGGAGGTACCCTGGAATAAGGACAGGGATATCTGGTGGCACGATCTTGTAAAGGATAAGCCAGAGGAGTGCGATACCGAGGTCATGGACGCGAACGATCCTTTATTCATCCTCTACACATCCGGTACAACCGGCAAACCGAAAGGAGTGGTCCATAGGCACGGGGGCTATGCGGTTGGCGTTGCAACAACCCTGAAATGGGTATTCGATATCAAGGATAATGATATCTGGTGGTGTGCTGCGGATATAGGATGGATAACCGGGCATAGTTACATAGTCTATGGTCCCCTCATACTCGGAGCTACATCCGTGATCTATGAGGGAGCTCCAGATTATCCCAAACCTGACAGATGGTGGGAGATCATAGAAAAGTACAAGGTCACGATACTCTACACCTCTCCAACCAGCATAAGGCTCTTCATGAGATACGGCGAGGAATGGGTCAAGAAGCACGATCTTAGCTCCTTGAGATTACTCGGCTCCGTGGGCGAGCCCATAAACCCGGAGGCTTGGATGTGGTACTACAAGAACATAGGCAATGAGAGATGTCCGATAATGGATACCTGGTGGCAAACCGAGACAGGTCACTTCATGATCACTCCCCTTCCGATCACACCACTCAAGCCTGGATCTGCAACTAAACCTTTCCCCGGTATACAGGCTGATGTATACAACGAGGATGGTGAATCTATAGTGAATGCGGGAGGAAACCTCGTCATTCTGAAACCCTGGCCAGGCATGCTGAAAGGATTCTATGGAGATCCAGAGAGGTATAAGAAGACATACTGGAGCAAGTATCCAGGTGTCTATCTCGCAGGAGATGTGGCGAGGAAGGATGATGACGGTTACTTCTGGATTCAGGGAAGAGCTGACGATGTCCTAAATGTATCCGGTCACAGGATAGGAAACGCTGAGGTTGAATCTGCCCTCGTGAGCCACGAGAAGGTTGCGGAGGCTGCGGTCATAGGCAAACCACACGAATTGAAGGGAGAGTGCATTGTGGCATACGTCGTTCTGAAGGAAGGCGTGGAAGCCAGCGAGGACCTGAAGAGGGAACTGAGGGAGCACGTCGCGAGCCAGATGGGCAAGATTGCAAGACCGGATGAGATATGGTTCGTCAAGGATCTTCCTAAAACCAGGAGCGGGAAGATAATGAGAAGGGTGATCAGGGCAAAAGCCTTAGGTCAGGATGTTGGAGATGTATCAACTCTGGCGAATCCAGAGGCGGTCGAAGAGATAGCAAGAGCTAAGTAAGGAATAAAATTTTCTCCTATTTTTATTAAGATTGGGATTAAAATAATAAAGCCCAAAACCTATACTTAATTTGGGGTAAGGATGGCGAAAAACAAGGATCTGAAGAAGTTTGCTATTACAGTTATATTAACCGCTGTCCTGGTATCGGCTGGTACAGCACTTGGGATGAATCTCTTCATGGAGAAGCAGAGAGAGGCAGAGATACCCCTTGTAGTTGAGATCGCTACTGATAAAGCTCCTTTCGGTGTGGCACCACTAACGATTAGTTTCTCTGCAAAGGTCTTGAATGCAAAGGGAAAGGTCTTCTACAGATGGGACTTCGGAAATGGAGAGGTATCAAGAGATAAGGAGGTGGAGGTAACCTACAGGGAACCTGGAATGTATCTTTGTAAGCTCGAGGTCAGGGACGAGGCTGGAAGGAAAGGAGAAAGCGTTTTGAATGTCGTTGTCGAGAAAAACAGGCCTCCGGTTGTTACACTGACAATCAACAAGGTAACCGTCAACAGGAAGTTCACGATCCTAAACATACTGAAGCTCATTCCATTCTGGTGGTACGCCGGCGACCAGGAGGAATTCATAGATTGGCTGGCAAAGAGGAAAGGACCCTGGGCGTGGGGAGAGAGTGGGATAGAGATAACCGCTCACATCGATGATCCCGAAGGAGATGAGATCATAGCTTATGAATGGAGAGAGCAGACCGAGGATGAACTCGTGAAGATCACTGGTAAGAGCTTCGTCCCGGTGCATAACCTGACTGGAAATGAGACCGTCAAGATACCCGCCCTCTACGCATGGATACCCCATAGACATATAGTTACCTTGACCGTTACCGATTCCGCGGGCAACAAGGTGACGGTGAGCACAGCCTACATGGTCAGCGAGAGTTTGCTCGAAACAAGGATTAAAACATGGATCCAGAACCTGAAAAGCATTTACCTGGGGATAAAGATGATCGGCGATATCATGAAGTTACTCAGGACGATCTATAACAAACTCTCCAACCAATCCACATCGCAATCCAATTTATATACGAGATTACCTTTCAGCTAGGCAATGATGGATGCGACAGCGGTTAATCTTCTTCTATTTATCTTTAGTGTACTCCTTCTCTATAAAGGCTCCGATATCTTGGTTGAAGGAACCTCAAAGACAGCTCTCAGGATGGGCATCTCCCCTCTAGTGATCTCGCTGACCATCGTTGCGTACGGTACATCATCTCCCGAGCTCGCAACCTCATCGATAGCATCTCTCCAGTCCCATTCGTCCTTCTCCTTGGGTAATGTCATAGGTTCGTGCCTTGCGAACATGCTTCTGGTGATGGGTATAAGCTCTTTCGTTAAACCGATCTCCGTGAGTATAGGAATAATAAGGAGAGAATTACCAATTCTTGTGATTGCAACGATCCTGCTCATCTTATCCTCTCTGACAGGATATCTAACCGCATCGACCGGGGTTCTTTTCCTTTTTGCCTTCATCATATACCTAATCTTTTTCGTCAGGGTCGCAAGGAAGGAGAGGATGAAGGTGAAGCTCTTCGAGGGAAGGGATGGGAAAACATGGAAGTACATAGCCCTTATCATCTTGGGTCTGATCTCCGTTATCCTTGGAGCTCACCTGCTGGTGGAATCATCGATCTATTTTGCAGACCTGTTTGGTGTACCTGAGTTCATTATCGCTATCTCGATGGTAGCGATAGGAACGTCATTGCCGGAGCTCGCTGTATCGGTGACGGCATCCCTTAAAGGAGAGTCCGATATCTCCCTGGGAAATCTCCTCGGATCTAATGTTTTTAATATCCTGCTCATACTCGGTATATGCTCTATCATTAATCCAATCTTCGTGGATCAAAAATCCATGTTGAGCGAGATCTTCTTGCTCGCTGTCACACTCTCCCTCTTCCCCATATTCTACACCGGAAGGAGGATATCGAGGATCGAGGGGTTACTCTTGGTGATAATCTATGCCCTCTACCTCTACTGGTTAAAGGTATTTTAGCTTGAGGTTTGGTATCTCCACCCCCTCTCCTTTCTCTACGTGACCAACAACCTTAGCACCCAGTCCCTTCCTTTCCAGAAGATCCAAGAGATCATCCGCTTCATTTCTCGATGTGATAACAGAAAATCCCATACCCATGTTGAAGGTCTGGTACATCTCTCTCATCTCTAGATCTCCTAAATCTCTTATGAACTGGAAGATGGGTTGGGGCTCGATTGGATCATCTATAATGTATCTCATCCTCTTCAACCTGAGGAAGTTTCTCACTCCACCACCCGTTATATGAACGAGTGCATGTAGATCCACGCTTCTCATCGCATGTAGTATCTCTCTCACATAGATCTTGGTGGGCGTCAGAAGAACATCTCCAATGGTTCTACCATCATACAGATCATCCGGAAAGTTATCGTGGTAGGATAATCCAGCCTTCCCGATAATTTTTCTCACCAAGGTGAAGCCGTTTGAATGCAGGCCACTGCTCTCGATCCCAACTATCAAGTCCCCTTCTCTTATTCCATCTCCAAGTATTATCTTATCCTTCTCAACATACCCAAGACACGTGCCGGCAAGATCGAGACCCTTTATCATATCGGGAAGGGTTGCGGTCTCTCCACCAGCTATAGAGATATTTGCGATCCTCGCTCCCTCCTCCAGGCCTTTCCCTATCTCCTCCGCTATCTTTGGATCTACCTTCTCCATGGCAAGGTAATCAACGAAAGCTATAGGTTCTGCACCAACGCATATGCAGTCGTTGACGTTCATGGCTATACAGTCTATACCAATGGTGTCCCACCTCTTCATCTCATTGGCTATCATTATCTTGGATCCTACTCCATCTGTACACAACACCAGCGCTACATCTCCAAACTCTATGAGTCCTGCAAAATGCCCTCCCAGATAT
>QMTN01000023.1 GCA_003651105.1 Thermoplasmata archaeon | reverse complement strand
GTGTAATCCCTTCGGTCTCCTCCAGCACTCGCCCAATCTCTTGTACCTGAACCATTCCTGTCTCAAGAATTCCGGTTCCCTATCCTTCTTTTCCCTTCTTTTCTCGAGAGCTTCCTTGAGTTTTTCATCCAGCTTGGGCTTTATCCTTGGAACACCTCTCTTCTCCTCTTCTTTCTCCTCCTTCTCTTCTTCCTTCTCCGCCTCCTTTCCGACCTCTTCCTTTATCCTCTTCGCCAGGTTTTCGCTAATACCTTTTATCCTCACGAGATCCTCGATGCTAGCATTTATCAGCTTCTCCTTTGTATCAAAACCGCTCTCGTATATTGCCTCTGCCTTGGCTCTACCTATGCCAGGTATGCTCATCAGGAACCTTATGAACTCTTCCTTATCCACGATCAATCACCTCTCGATATCCTGTAGATACCATCCTGGAATACCCTCACATCCCTGTCTTTAACCCTGGTTGCAAGCTCTATGTTGGCAACGGTCTGTCCAACCTTCTCCTTGTCTATGCCCCTAACCAAGATGATATCACCTTTGATCTCCACATCCACACCATCGAGGATCTTCGCAACCCTCGGCTTCTTCTCTCCCAGGAAATTATGGATGAGGAACTGGTTACCGCTTACGGATGTCTTGATTGGGAAGTGGGAGTACACAACCTTCATCTTGTACTCAAATCCTTTGGTAACCCCTTTTATCATATTCCTGATATGGGCATAGCATGTGCCAACCATGGCCAGATCCTTCCTTCTTGGTTTCTTGCAGTAGATCTCCACCTTGTTTTCTACTTTCCTTATCTCGACCTTGTGGTGTTTTAGCTCTCTGAAAAGCTCTCCCTTCTCCCCTTTGACGTAAACCCTGTTACCTTCCTCTACCTTGATCTCAACGTTCTCGGGAATCTCTATCACCCTTTTAACCTCTTCAACCCTCTTCCTGGCCATGATCAGCACCTAATAAACGAAAGCCAAGAGTTTTCCCCCTATTCCGAGCTCCTTCGCCTTCTTGTTTGATATAACCCCCTGATTCGTCGTCAGTATGAGGATACCGAAATCCCTGGCAGGCAGGTATCTCGATTCCCACTTACCCATATCCTTGCTTTTCACGGGATATCTTGGCTTGATCGCTCCACAATCGTTGATCGCACCCTTTAATTCAACCTCAAAGTATCCAGCTTTATGATCATCAACGAACTCAAAACTCTTTATATAGCCCTCTTCCTTCATCAGGCTAAGGACATTTCCGATGAGCTTGGAAGCTGGTTTCACTATGCATTTCCTCTTACCCTTCATCTCCGCATTCTTTATGCTTGACATCGCATCCGCCAGGGGATCGTGCTGCATCTTATCACCCGAATCAGGAATACTTTTTAAAACCTAACTCCTCAGCAACCTCCCTGAAACACTGCCTGCATAGATGCAAACCATACCTTCTTATTATCCCTCTCTTTCTCCCGCATCTCTCGCAACCCTTAACCCTTCCATATATCTTCTTCCTCTCCTTTATCTTCAATTAGATCACCTCTACGTTGAATCTACGCCTTATGTATTCCATCGCCTCTTCCCTCTTCACCCTGTGCTTGTCAGGTATCTTCCTTCTCCTTATCTTCCTGCGTTTAACCCTGTAACCTATCCTCTCCAGGGTGACGCACACATCCATACCAAAGATACCTATCTCTGGATCGTACTTTTGATCTGGAAAAAGGGTGTAGTCGGGTATACCAAAGGAGAAGTTTCCCTCATCATCGAAGGAGTAGGATGGGATTCTGTTGTTCAGTATGCCAAAAGCCTTCCTCAAGAATTCTTCCGCCTCCTTCTTTCTGAGCGTTACCTTACAGCCTATCGGCATCCCCTTCCTGATACCGAACTCCTTGTTCGTCCTCTTCGCCAAGGTTTTTACTGGTTTTCTTCCGGTGAGCAACTTCAAAACCTTCTCAGCCTTCTCGAGCCTCTCCCCAGCCTCACCCACGCCTATGTTTATGGTCACCTTCTCTATCCTTGGCTCGAACTTAGGCTCCATCGATCTTCACCTCTGGAAGGGTGATCGCCGGCTTGTCTTTGCCGATGGGAAAAACGTAATCCTTTATGGTGGAGAAGCTCTTCTCCTTTCCTTTGAGGGAGACGAGGTTTGGTTTTGGAGATCTGGTTACGATCAGTTCTTCTATGGTTGCGATCTCCCCTATGTGCTTACCACCTATTATCAATGCCAGGCTACCCTTTTCTAGAGGATAATGCTCCATGATCTTGTTATCCTTGAGCGAGAGCTTGATGACATCTCCAGTTTTGAATCCATCTTTATCCAGGAGAATATTCCTCCCATCGTGCAAGTTCAGCTGGGTCTTTCCACCCCTAACGGTTGTCTTGTTCTCTATCCTACAGAGCTTCCAAGTAGCATTCTCCTCATTGATGGGAACGAGGGTTAGCCTGCCTCTCCGATCGAACAACACCCTGTAGGATCTCTTCAATTTTGGTATGGATATGACATCCATCAGCCCGCAGGGAAACTTCATATCCTTCCTCACCCTGGAATCCACAAGGATCTCCCCGCTACCTATTATCTTCTTTGCCTCCTTTCCGGTGTCGCACAGCTTGAGGATATCTCTAACGATCGTTCCAAGGGGTATGGATCTGTCCTTTGGATGGGGTCCTGGAGAAGGCTTTATTGCGAACTTGGATACCTTTCTGGCTATTGGAACCGCCCTCGGTACAGCCAACCTCTTAAGATGTCTGCTCATCCTCCTTTACCTCCTCCTTTACCTCTTCGACCTCCTTCAACTGTTCCTCTCCTTCTTTTTCTATCTCCTTTCTAACCTCTTCAGACAAGCCTCTTTCAAGTTTCTTTCTCCTAACTGGATCAGTCAGGTTGAGTTTTGTTATGATTAGGTTGCTCGGATGGAGGGGTCTCATTACCCTCTTTCCATCTGCTTTGGTTATCAGCACTCCCTCGACCTTGACCATGGATCTCTTGAGATCGACCTCTGCCACTTTGCCAACGTGTCCCTTGAAATCCCCCCTGATGACCTTCACGGTATCACCCTTAGCTATCGGGAAGCTCCTCTTCTTGTACTTGGTTATGAGCTCATCGGAGAGGTGAGCGGAGAGGAACTTCCTCCTTATATGGAGTGGAGCATTGAAAGCAAACTTCCTCTGCTTCCTTGGTTGCTTCGACTTGAGCATACCAATCACCTAAACTATCATAGATGCGTTTGCAGCTATCTTCGGCCACCTCTCGGCGGCTTCCAAGGCTACAGGACCTTTTATCATCGACCCCTTCATCTCGCCCGTGGGGGTTACGATGACCGCAGCATTATCCTCAAACTGAACCATCACTCCATTGGGTCTTCGATAAGGTCTCCTCTGTCTTATGATAACCGCATGAACAACCTGCTTCCTTATCTCTATCTTCCCCTTCTTAACGCTGGCAACAACCAGATCACCGACCCCAGCGGAAGGGTACCTTCTGTGCACGCCCTTTATCTTGGGCACCATTATTATCTGTAATTCCTTCGCTCCGGTATTATCGGCGCAATCCAGCCTCGCTCCGACCGGTAGACCTCTGTGGGTTCTCCCAGGTACACCTTTCATTTCCCTTCACCTTCCAGCTTCTGGATCACCACAAAGGATACGCCCTTGCTCAGAGGTCTGCACTCGGCGATCTTGACCTTATCACCGACCTTGACATCCAAGCATGGAGGGCAGTGCGCCATGTATCTGGATGTCCTCTTCTCGTATCTCTCGTACTTTGGAATGTATCGCAGGTACTCCCTCTTTACGACAACGGTTTTCTGCATCTTATCGGATACGACCTCTCCAGTCAGTATCTGTCCCCTGACGGATAGGGTGCCATGGAAAGGACAGTTCTTGTCATCACATACCTTTTCAGGTATTGGAACATCAAGCCCTATATCTCTTCCCTTTCTCATCCTCGCTACCTCGCCTTTTTTATCCTATCTTCAGGTCTGTACCTCAATCTGGAACCCTCTATCTCGTAAACCCTGTCTCCAACCTTGAACTCAAATACCGCAATATCCTTGGCTATGACCTTCTCCTTTCCGTCCTCCTCTATCCTGAAGGTATTCCTTGTCTCATCCACTATTCTACCCTCCCTTCCAACCCATGATGGATCTCTGCATTCCTTTATCCTGACCCTCTTCCCTATGAGCTCACCCTTCACCAAGAGCATCTTCCTGCCCATCATCTCACCTCAAATAAGCTTTACCGTGTAGCCCAGGCTCTCCAGGTATTCCTTGATCTTGTTCCTGTGATCGCCCTGCAGTTCTATCCTTCCATCCTTTACCGTTCCACCGCTCGCACATATCGATTTGAGCTTACTGACTAGGGATTTCATGTTCTCAGTTTTCTCGTCTATGCCCTCTATTATCGTCATCGTCTTTCCGTATCTGCGCTTATCTATCTTTATCTCAACAACCTGCTGTTCCCTGGCTATCTCCTCGCACACGCAAATCTCCTTTGGTAAACCACACTTCGGGCAGATCTCGCTCATCTTTTCTCTTCCTCCCTCATCACGGTAAGCAACCTAGATATGGATTTTCTCAACTGCCTTATCTTACCGGGATTCGGGGGAGATCCACCCATTGCAGCGACACCTCTCTCATGCATGAGCTCCTCCCTCAGCTCCTTCAATTTCTTCTCCCTTTCCTCTTGGGGCATATTCCTAATATCCTTAATTTTTAATGCCATCACTCTACCTCCTTTAATATTTTCTTGACCTGTTCCTTGATCTCCTTGGCCATCTTCTTGTCGATACCCTCTATCTTCTCGAGATCCTCTATGGAAATATCCTTAAGATCCTCGATCGATTTGATACCGAGCTTCTCAAGCTCCTTGGCAATCTCCTCACCTATTCCTTTCAGATCCGTCAGTTTCACTTCCTCTTTCCTCTCCTCCTTTTCCTTCTCAACACCAACGATAGATATCTCATCTGGAAGCTTTGCATCGGGTTTCATTATCCTAACCTTTACGCCTATGACTCCTGGTTTCAACTTTGCAACCGCGAAACCTTCATCCATGACATCCTTAACTATATCCCCGCAGTACTTCACATGACCTTGGGTGAACTTCTCTGTCCTGTGCCTCTCTCCGGTCAGCTTTCCAGATATTATGACCTGGCAACCCTTGGCTCCCGCCTCCATGATCCTTCTGACCGTAGAATGTCCTGCCCTTCTGAAATGCCACCCTCTCTCCAGAGCTTCTGCTAGCTTTTCTGCCATTATCTGGGCATTGAGAGCAGACTTATCTCCAGCCTCTATTATCTCTATTTGAGGATTATCAACATCAAACTTCTCCCTTATCTCCTCGGTCAGCTTCGCTATGTTGGAACCACCTCTTCCTATAACGAGTCCAGGTCTTTCCACCAGGATGGATATCCTGGTTCCCATGGGCGTTCTCTGGATCTCCATGCCACCAAATCCTGCGCCCGCTATCCTCTTTCTAAGGTATTCCTTTATCATGAGCCTTTTAACATTCTCTCTTACAAACTTCTTTTCCGTTGCCATCACTCCACCTCCTCCAGAACAATCTCTATGTTCGTCGTTTGCTCGTTCTTCTTCGTTGCCCTTCCATAAGCTCTAGGCATGATACCCTCTATCTCCCTGCCCTTATAGGCTGAAATATGGGAGATTATCATGTTATTCGGATCAAGACCCTTATACTCGGCATTATTCTCTGCATTCTCCAGAACCTTCAGGATGAATCTGGCAGCTTTCTGTGGATAAGCTCCCGAACACATACCCCTTCTGTGTCCCATCTTTCTCCTGTGGGTGAAGAAGGGAACAGCCCTTTTCATCTTGATAACCTCCTCCAGATATTTCTTTGCATCCGGTACCTTCATTCCCTTTATAGCCCTGGCTATGTTCATCGAATGCTTCGGTGAGCACCTAAGTTCATATCCATATGCCTTGGCTGTCCTTTCGGGATCTATTTCCTTGACAGAATATCTTCGCATGGTCATCACTTCAATGGCATGTATTTACTACTCCTAGTTGCCCCAACTCCTGGTCCGGAGTGTTTCACCCTTTTCCTAGTCAGTGCGAACTCTCCCAAGTAATGACCTATCATCTCCGGCTGAATCGTTACAGGCACAAACTCTTTCCCGTTGTGAACCCCTATGGTTTTGCCGACGAACGATGGCAAGATGATCATGTTCCTGCAGTGGGTTCTGATAATCTCTCCTTCTTTAGCTTTTTCAACATCCTTTAGGAGCTTGTACTGAACCCTTGTCAACCCTCTCTTCAGGGTTCTCCTAGCTCTTGCGGGAAGAAGCTGAAGCAACTCCTCCAGACTCATCTTCTTGAGCTCCTCCAGGGTTTTTCCTCTATATCTGAATTCCCTTCCAACTATCTCGGCTTTCTTCTTCCTCTTCCTCTGCTTTCTTGATAATCTTTCCTCAGCCATTCTACTT
>QMTN01000022.1 GCA_003651105.1 Thermoplasmata archaeon | reverse complement strand
TAACCGTCTTCTTGTAACCGTCTGATCCCACTATGGTATACTCGTGGTTCTCCGGATCCTTTACCCCTGCACTCATTATCAAGTGCTCCAAGGGTATGCCAACATAGGCCTTACCGGTTATGTTGTTCCTTATCTCCACCAACTCATATCTGTTGAAGATATCCTTCAGATAGATCTCCTTTCCATCGATCTCGATGATCCCTCCCCTTTTCTCTTCCTTTGCAAGGTTGATGTAGAGATTGGAGAGGAGTCCCAGTATTATGAGAAGGATCGATGCTATCAGTATGCGTTTCTCCTTCCCCCTCATCCAGTTCAGTGAATCAGAGAATGCGTATTTAAATTGAACTGTTCTAGGGTGTTGCAACCACTTCTATGGAAACGACATTCTTCACCCATAGCTTCGATTCCGTCAGATAACCTTCTTCGCTGACGAAGGCTATCCTAAGTGGACCTTCATCACCTCCAAGCCTTTTTCCCTCTTTCTCATAAGCCAGGATCATCGTCAGGTTTCCCATTCCAATAAAGGATCCATTCTCGGAATAAACCTTCACTCTTCCCTCTGCGACATCCATGGAAATATTCCTTTCATACCCATCTCTAGCCCTGACCTTTATGGAATAGGCTTCTGGTAGGGGAAACGCTTGGAGGAGATGATGGATGGGTATGCCGGTATAGTTGAATGGACCAAGGGTAACGTTATTCTTCTTTATGTATCCACCCAAACCGGTTACCTTTGGCATGGTCAAAAGCTCTTCCATCTCATAACCCTTCACAACATCACCACATCTTATCGTCAGCACATACTTTACTTCCTTTTCTGTTCTTGGCAGGCTTATGCAGATGTAGATTACAACAGCCAGCAGGAAGATCACTATGAAAGCGATCGTCACTATCCTATCCTCCCTCATATGCGGTGGAGGGAAAAACAGATTTTTAAAACTTACTGATTTCAATATGATGATAAAGGTGGGATGCTGTGGATTCGCAAAGGGAAAAAAGGAATATTTCAAGCATTTCAAGCTGGTTGAGATACAGCAGACATTCTACAGGATAATACCTGAGGATACCCTTGAAAGGTGGCGCCGGGAGGCTCCGGATGATTTCGAGTTCACGGTGAAGGCGTTTCAAGGTATCTCTCACCCCATCAGAAGTCCAACTTGGAGAAGGAGTGGTCTGGAACTGAAAGGGGATGAAAAATATGGAAACCTTCAACCCAGCAAGGAGGTTATGGATTCATGGGAGATAACAAGAAAGGCTTGTAAGATCTTGGGAGCAAGGATATGCGTCATACAGCTACCAAAAGGATTCAAGGATACAGAAGAGAATATCAGGAATGCGAAAGAATTCTTCTCAAACATAGATAGAAAAGATCTGGAGATCGCCATCGAATTGAGAGGGTGGAAGGATGAGAATATAAAGAGGTTGTGTGAGGAATTCGATCTCATAGACTGTAGAGATCCCTTCGCATCGAGACCTACCTACATTGGTCAAAGAAGCATAAGTTATCTGAGGTTACATGGATCTCCGCCAGGAAGCAAGATGTACAGCTACAGATACACGGATGATGATCTTTCAAAGCTAGCTAAGATGGTGAGGGAGATTGGGGGAAGGGAGAGTTACGTCCTTTTCAACAATATCTACATGTTCGATGATGCGAAGAGGTTTATAGAGGCAGTAAGGGTTACAGGGTAGCTGTGCCAGATTTTTGGAGCTCAGCGGAACTAATGCAGAGAGGAAACCTGCGTTACATTCTCACCAACTGCCACCGATGCTAATGTGAAGCCGGCTAGTGCAAAAACAGGCTTACCTTTCTTGAACCACGAAACTTCCAAGCCAACGAATGAAATGGCTACTCCCTTACTTGGACCCCATACTATGTATCCGCCTATCCATTTGTTGCCAGCTCCGCCGATGGAATTCTTTGCAAACCAGAATAGGACCGGCCAAGCTATACCAAGTGGTGGAAAGGTTACACCCTCTCCTGCAACATAGATGCGAGCTAAAATGGCTATCCCTACGCCTGTTCTATCATCGGAAGAAACATGCCTTTGGAGAACCGCAAGGGAACATGGTTCTCCATCTTTTCGGTTGCATGTGGATAAAATAGATGACCTTCTGTAGAGATTGTACTTTTGCAGTCTCTCCATCAGGAAACCGATAAATTCTTTTACGCTTTCGTTTTGTAAGAGGTGACCTTTCGCCTCGTTAAGTAAGTCTTCTATTTCGAGATATGGTATCCTTGCTGAAAACCCCTTCACATCTCCAGAAGGTAGATGGATCCTGAAGATGGCCCTTGTCGATCTTTTCTCTGGAGAGGCTTCGCTTATCTGTACCACTGTGGTGAGCTGTAGGCAGATTATCATAGCTAATACGATGGAGGTTAATCCTGTTCTTCTCATGATCATCCCATCTGGAAAGTTTATTAGGTATTTTAAATAATTTTGCCATAATTAAAAAGAGGGACAGGTGAGGAGAGTTAACCTGCATGTGCCCTCCTTAGGGCGCTTTACTATACATGCAGGCTTTGAACCTGATCTCCAAACATGATAAACACATGAGGGTTTATAAATGAGGGGAGGGGAAGAAATTGGTTTAAAAAACTTTCGATCCGGTCTAAATACCCGAACTCTATATCTCATTCGATGGCCATACTCAGGAGCAAAGGAAAGCTGGATATATCGTACGTGCCATCGAAGGTACTCTGCAGGGACAGGGAGATCCAGACCCTAAAGACCTTGGTAGAGAGTGGAGGAAAAGCCCTCATATCTGGAGAGGTTGGTACCGGAAAGACGCTGTTAGCCAGATACACATTCAAAGATGCGATCCTCGTAAACTGCTTCGTCAACAGATCAGAACATGCGATCTTGGAGAGGATTCTATCGGTATCGAGACCTGGCTTCAATCCATCGGGATTACCATCCAGGAAGCTATGGGATCAGATACCGGACGATATCATGATCATACTGGACGAGGTTGAGGGAATATCTATCGATGACCTGAACCATTTCCTTTACACCTTATCCAGAAGGTCAGAATCTGGCAGGAAGCTGAGGTATGTAGCCATAACTAGGGATGCGAATATCCTCAGGCAGATGATAGGAGATAACGCTATCTGGAGCACCTTTGCGGAGAAGGCTGTAGTACATCTTAGACCCTATAGGCATGAGGAGATGGTGGAGATACTCAGATACCGAGCTGAGGAAGCGCTCTATGAAGGAACTTTCGATGACGAGATCATCTCCCTCATAGCTGATATATCTTTGAACAGCGAGGGACACATGAGAACGGGCATAGACATCTTGAGGAACTCCGCCATCCTGGCTGAGAAGGAGGGAAGGGATATCATAGAGCCAGAAGACGTCAGGAGTGCAAATCTTGATATCTGGTTGGGTGGATTGGAGAGGATGGATCGGGATCTTCTTCTGGTTCTGCTTTCTATGGCGAGGGCAAGTCGCAAGAAGGCCTATCTTCGCATGGAAGAGATAGAGAAGATCTACGAGATGGAGTGCGAGCTCAGGGGAATTGAACGGATAGACCTTTTGCTTGGATTATCCAGATTGGAAGAGGAGGGATACGTATCCAAGAGAGGAGAGAAGTACGCCCTGCTCATTCCCTCAAAGGTCCTGATAGAGGAGATCGAAGGGCTGATCGAGAGATCAGACCTTTTTTAATCCCTGCCACCACTCCAAGCATCTCTGCCTCTTCAGCTCCTCGATGAGCTTCTTTGCGGACTCGGTTTTCAGCTTCTTCGATATCTTCTCTATCCAGTCCTTGGCTTGCTCGAAACCCTCCTCCATATATTCCTTTGCGGTAAATGCCATCTCGAGTAAATCTGCATCCTTAGCCAGGATACCGGCATCATCCTTTGTTTCCATCCTCTGCCATATCCTCAGTATATCATCCCCAAGATCTCCTAATTCCTTAACCTGGTCCATCACAACCTTCTTCTCATCTGCATCCAGATACCTCTTTGCAACCCTATGCAAATCGCCTATCCTGCATTCCGCCATATCATGGAAAACGAGGATCGTGCAGATCTCTTCGGGTTTCTCATATCCCTCGAGTTTAGCGAGAATGTATCCGATCTGCGCAGCTCTCAGGGAATGTTCAGCCACGCTTTCCGGATCCTTGACTCCAAACAGGCGCCAGCCCTCGTGTTTTATCCTTTTCAGATGCCCCAGCTCACATATGAATCTGCACAGATCTTTTGGTATACGCATACGAAACTGAAAGGAAAACAGGGTTTCAAGTTTTTGCCTACAGATATGCGGAACGAATCTCAAAGATGGGCCCGCTGGGATTTGAACCCAGGTCAATGGCTCCCGAAGCCACAAGGATACCAAAGCTACCCCACGGGCCCAAAAGAGGAAGGAGGGAGGGATTTAAAACCTTATTTGATCAGCTTCTCAAACTCCTTGAACTTCTCTTCCAGTATTCTAGCAGCCTCCATCAGTAAGGTCTTTGCATCCAGAGAACCATCCGTCTCGAACTTGAAGATGAATCTCGTCTCATCTCCTCTAACCTTGATAGCTCCATCCGTAACCTCTTCGCATGATTTGCATAGAGAGCATTTCTCCAACCCATCCACAACGAGCTTCCCGTCCTTCTCCTTCAGGATCTTCTTTGGACAGATTTCGATCGCCTTCTTTATCGTATCTTCATCCAGTTTGTCTTGATCTATCTCTATGATGGGATAGTACTTGTAGCCCGGCGCCACCACCGCCTGCCACTTTGCGTGATCCTTTCCTCTACCAAGTACTGCCTCAGCCTCCAAGATCAATCTCTGTCCCTCAAATAACTCGACTATGGGTATCTTCGGATCAACGACCTTCCACCTCTCATCCTCGGGCTGGAGATCCCCGGAATAAACCATCCCGGGCTCTTCCCTGCTCAGGGTATACCTTACCGTGCAGTTTGGGCAACCTTCTCCCTTGCAGGTGCACTCATCCCTCGGAACAAGAAGCTTTAGATCCGTGGGTAAGGGTATCATGCCCAATCTATGAGCAATGATCTCATCAAATAGAGAGGTTGAGTTCTCGTAAAAGATAACATCTTCTATCGCCAGCTTCGGTACCTCCCTGAGCATGCATCTCCTTAAAGCGTTCACGAAGTAAGGTGAAGTATTCGATATCAAAAGTTTTCCCTCTCTCTCCTTCAGATCGATAACCTGGACCTTCACCAAGCCTACCACCTACACCCTTCTACCCCTCTTACCTCCCTTCTTCCTGCCACCATCATGGGGTATGGGAGTAACATCCTCTATCCTTCCAATCCTCAAACCAGCCCTTACCAATGCTCTTATCGCGGCCTGAGCTCCAGGTCCTGGAACCTTGCTTTTCGTGCCACCAGGTCCCCTGACCTTCACATGAACCTTATCTATACCTTTTTCTTTGGCCATCTCCGCAACCCTCTGGGCTACGAGCATCGCGGAATACGGTGAACCCTCATCCTTTGCGGATTTCGTTACCATTCCTCCCGAGCACCTGGCTATCGTTTCAGCTCCGGTTAGATCAGTTATCGTGATGATCACATTGTTGAAGGATGCATATATATGGGCTACCCCCCACCTTCCCATACTACGCCTCCTTCACCTCGAGGCTTTGCCTCGGAATTCTATCTACCTTGGGTCTGGCTGGATGGGATGGATCGTAGAGAGGAGAGTCAACCGCATAATCTATATCCTTCTCCTCGTCAGCCCTCACCATATAGCCTGGTACCGTGACCTTTCTTCCTCCTATCGCTATATGACCATGAACTATAAGCTGTCTAGCCTGTTTGGGTGTACTCGCCAATCCCTTCAAGTAAACGATCGTCTGC
The DNA here is from genome assembly GCA_003651105.1 of Thermoplasmata archaeon. Taxonomy (GTDB): domain Archaea; phylum Thermoplasmatota; class E2; order DHVEG-1; family B18-G2; genus B18-G2. The sequence goes on along the minus strand of QMTN01000022.1, from coordinate 904 downwards.
AACCTCCTTTTCAGGATATCTTCGATGGTTAGAGCCAGGCAATCGTCGAGACCTGCGCCCGGCTTTATCAAATTCATCCTGATGAGGTGATTAAGGAGCTGATCCACCTCCCTCTTGTAAGCTGGATCCTCTGAACCAACCCTTGCAAGCAGTTTTCTCGCTTCGGTTCTATACTTCCTGAGTATGGTCTCCGCTTTCCATATCTCCCTCTTGTTCTTCAGGCCGTACTTCCTCATCAGTTCGTTCTCTCTCTTTATCCTTTCCTCTTCCCAGGGATGAGAAGGAGTTTCATACTTCTTTCTTAACCTCCTCGGATCTCCCATAAGGATCCCTTCACTTCCGCTTTCTCGATACGCCAAGCGCCAGCCCCGTTCTTCCGTTGGATCTCGTTCTCTGACCCCTAACTGGTAGACCGAGCTCGTGCCTTATGCCGCGATACGCCCTTATCTTCTTCAACCTGTTGATATCTTCCCTCCTTTTCATGTCTATATCCGAACCTATCAGGTGGAGATTCTCTCCAGTGTAGTAATCCTTCCTTCTGTTGACCAGCCATCCCGGTACGTATCTGTGGAGATTGGAGACAATCTCCTGAAGCTTCTCTATCTTATCATCCGGTAGTTTACCTATCTTCTCGAACCTGTTTACCCCAGCGATATCAGCTATAACTGTACTGAGATGGAAGTTTATGCCCTTTATTCCGGTTAGAGCATGAACTACCTTTTTCTCACCATCGAGATCTGTATCCGCAATCCTAACTATATACCTGAAATCCTGCATTCCCTGCTCGGGCAGTTCGATCACCCCTCTAATCAGGAGTAAGCCAGTAATGAGTAAACTGGTATATAAGGTTTAGGAAAAACCGATGGTCCAGGATGTTTCTTGTAGAGCTTCAGACCTTTTATTC
>QMTN01000021.1 GCA_003651105.1 Thermoplasmata archaeon | reverse complement strand
GTTTACATCAAATTCAACAGGGAAGAGGGATCCATAACCCTATGCTCCACCGCGGATCTCGATGAGGATGAGGAGGAGGTGGTTGCAGAGATAAGGATGCCGGCGAATGTGTTTGAAAGGTTCATAAGCGATATCGAGAACTTCATCCGCAACAGAAGGATGAAGCAGGCAAGACTTGATGAGTTCACGGATTGAGATGCGAAAGGCTTTTCTTCCTATCTTACGATTACCTTCTCGCCTGGAGGAAACCGGCTCCTCTGATCGGTGAGGAGGAAGTCGCTCCCTCCAGGCACATCTCAGCCTCTCCTCCTCAAAATCAACAGGATCAGCAAGATTAAAGATATCAAGCCCAGAACCGCAATACCATAGATGAGACCATTTCCTGCAGATATGGATCCTTCCCTCTGGAGTATCTCTATGTAAGCCTCAGCTGTATCTGTCTCACCATCATCATCCATCACCTCAAGGGTTATCCTGTACCTTCCAGCCTCCTTGTAAACATGGGTTACAACCTCGCCTTTCGCGATTGCTCCATCTCCAAAATCCCACCTGTAGCTTATTATCTCTCCATCCGGATCATAGCTATGAGATGCATTCAATATGATCTCCTCTCCCACGTAACCCTTCTCTGCCACATCAATCGATGCCACGGGTGGTGCATTCACCTCCGCCGGAGGCTCTGCGGGTGGAGAAGGTTCTTCCGGTTTCTCTGCCAACAGCTTTCCAGCAATCAGACCAGAACCCATGGTGAGCAGAGCCAAGCCCAAAAATACTCCGCTCCTCAATCTTACAACGGTTATGCTATCCGTCTGGAGGTTTCCATAGATATCATAAGCCCTCACCTCTATGGTGTGTTTCTCAGCCAAACCCAGAGGCTTTGCGATCCAGAACCAGCTGTAAGGAGCCCTATCATCTACATGTTTCAGCTCTCCATCTATGTAGAACTCAACTCTATCTATTCCGGAATCATCCCTGGCATCGACCTTTATATTTATAGGTCCTATGACCTTGGTGACTCCGAACAGGATCCTTCTTATCTTTATGTTATACCTGTAAAGATACCCCTCCTCTGGCTTGATTATCCTGACCACCGGTGGGGTGATATCTAAAAGATGTATACTACCATCGCCCGGATCATAGTAACTCTCCTTGTTTCCATCTCCATCTGTATCGAAGATCCATTCCTTTTTGGTATCGTGATCAGCATCTCTTGATTCAACATCCGATAGAATATCGTCATCCGGATCCCAGTACCTATCTGGTTCATTATTCCCATCTACGTCTATGAAATGATCCTTCTTACCATCAAGATCTCCATCTATGGTTTTGATCGCTCTGGATGAATTATCGCCATCTTGGTAATCCTCAAAACCGTCCCTCAGATCAAGATTGGTATCCACCGCTGTCTCGTTATTACCATCATCATCCACATCCCTATCCTTAGATGCGGGATGGTCTATCGCATAGATGGTAACCCTTGCTTCCATGATATGCCAGACGTGAGGGCATGTTTCGAATGCCCTTACCTCTACAACGTTCGTATGAATACCATCGCCCAAAACCCTGACATCATATTCTAAGGAGAAACTCTCTCCATCGAACAACTCAACACCAGAGATATTCTCCCACCTCACGATACCATCGGATACGATACTCTCCTCAAGGGTTGCATTTCCAAGATATTCCAGATATGGAGAGAGCTTATCCTCTATGCTTATCCACTTGATCTTGTAACTTGGTCCCTTCCCATCCGGATCATGATAGGTTATAACTATCCTGAATCTCAGGATATCTCCAGCATCTGCATACACCAGATCATTCCATACCCCATGCTCCTCATCCCATACCAGCTTCCTTATCTCCAGGATTTTCTGCTCGGGAAGAGCGGATACGGATGTGGGTAGAACTAGAGATAGGAAGATGCACAGCATCAGCAGATCTCTTCCCATGCCCTTCATAAGCTTATACCCGCTGATCTAATTTGGTTAATATTATCGAACTTTATTTATATAAAATTTGTTTAATAATCATCCACATTCGGAGTGAGAATGGGCCCGCCGAGATTTGAACTCGGGTTACCAGCACCCCAAGCTGGAAGGATACCAAGCTACCCCACGGGCCCAGGATATGGATTAAGCCAATGATTTAAAAATCTTTAGGAGATAAGGGGGAGCGTGGTGAAAAAGATACTGAAACCCATACCCATACTCTTACTCATTCTCTTCATATGGCTGTTCTACCTATTGCCAGCCATCAGCCTGGCGGAGGAGAGAGGTATAGAGATAAGGGAGAGCTCCATGATCCTGAACTCCATCCTGACATTCCTCATCCTCACCTCGATCCCTCTGAGCTGGTTGTACATTATCGATGAAATGAATCTTGGAAAGATACTCGATTACCTCAAGCTGAGGAACAGGGAGATGGGGAAGGCGATAGCATACGGTATCGTGGGATTTGCATTCATCATCTTCTTCCTCGTGATATTTGCCATCTGCATCAAGCTATCCGGAATCGAGTACAAGAACCCGGTTGCTAAGGAGCTGGCGAGAACCCTTTCGCTACCATCCATTATCTTCATAGCGGTGATCCAATCGAGTGGTGAGGAGATATTCTTCAGGGGTTTTCTCATGGAGAAGCTTAGCATCGGGCAGAACAAACATCTGGGTATACTGCTGTCATCCATCCTGTTCGGCTTCGCCCACATGTCCTATGGTATTGTGTACCAAGTTATCCTGCCCATCTTGGCTGGCATCGTCTTCGGATGGATCGTCTATAAAAGTCAGAACCTAACATCATCCATCGTTTCCCACATCTCTTTCAACCTGTTTTCCATGCTCACCGCCCATTACCTGTCAGGTTAACTCTTTAAATGTCTTCCTTATACTGGTAGGAGGTGGGACGATGGAGAAGGAGAGAACATTCGTTATGATAAAGCCCGATGCGGTACAGAGGGGGCTGATCGGAGAGATAATATCGAGATTCGAAAGGAGAGGGATAAAGATCGTCGCCATGAAGATGCTGAAGGTCGATAGGGATCTGGCTGAGAAACACTATGCCGTCCACAGAGGAAAACCATTCTTTGAGCCGACGGTAAGATACATAACCTCATCTCCGGTTGTTGCAATGGTTTTGGAAGGATACAGGGTGATAGAGATGGTCAGAAAGATGGTCGGTAAAACCGATCCACAGGACGCAGAGCCGGGAACGATAAGGGGAGATCTAGCTCAGTTCATAGGAAGGAATCTGGTTCATGCCTCTGACAGTAAGGAAACCGCTGATTTCGAGATCAATCTCTGGTTCAGCAAGGACGAACTGTGCGATTACAAGAGGATAGATGAGGACTGGCTCACTGAATAACGTCAAAAGGTAAAAAATTTGATCAAATATTTCGTTTTTGAGCGAATTAAAGATTCGTGGATTGGATAACATTTATAAAGGATGGAGAAACTTTACCTCTGCTAGGAGGGATGAGGAGGTTGGAAGATGGCCAAAGCTGAGAAGGAACTGCTCGCAAAGGCGGGAAGCTGGGCTTTCCTGGTGGGTATAATTGTGGCAGTGATAGCAGGCATCTTCTGGATATACATACCAGAAGAGATAGAGGGTTACATCTCGGCGTTTCTAGCGATACTGGGTTTGATAGTGGGTATCGTTGCCTTCTTTGGGCTCGGAACCATCACCAAGGAAGAGGTCCCTAACTTTCTGATAGCAGCGGTAGTGATCGTTGGGATTGGAGCAACAGCATCCCTGTTTGGAGGGATACCAAAACCTGTTGGCTGGCTGTTCGAAAACATCGCCAAGGCACTGGCGGTCTTCATAGCGCCGGCAGCCGGCTTGCTAGCGATAAGAGCAATATGGGATATCGGTAAGGACTAGCCGAGCCATCTCCCTCACCTTTTATTTTTTCGCGATATTAACATTTTTATACACGGTATCTTTTGGGGAGATTACCATGAGCGAGGAACTACCACCGATAGACGAGTGGATAAAACAGCAAAAATTCGAGACAACGGCAGAGATCAAGGTACCGGAAAAGCTCATCGATCAGGTCATCGGTCAGGACAAGGCTGTGGAGGTTATAAAGAAGGCGGCGAAGCAGAAGAGGCACGTCATGCTGATAGGTGATCCAGGTACCGGTAAGTCCATGATGGCGAGAGCCATGACAGAGTTCCTGCCAAAGGAGGAACTGGAAGATATCCTCGTCTATCCAAATCCGGAGGATCCAAATACTCCACTGATAAGGGTTGTTCCGGCTGGTAAGGGTAAGGAAATCGTCAGGGAGAAGAAGCTGGAGGCAAAGAAGAAGAGCGAACAGCAGAGTAGCGTCATCATGTCCCTCTCGATCATGATAATACTGACATCCATCTTCTATTCTGTTATCTCAAAACATCCAGAGTATGCCTTGTTTGGAATCCTGGGTGGAATCCTCATCTATGCGCTTCTCGCCAGAGGAGCGATGTCTCCAAGCAGGATAGAGCTTCAGAACACACCTAAACTACTGGTTGGTCACGAGAAGGATGATAAACCCCCATTCATAGATGCGACCGCAGCCCATTCCGGAGCACTCCTGGGAGATGTGAGGCACGATCCATTCCAGTCCGCTGGTCTCGAAACACCACCCCATCAGCTTGTTGAAGCGGGAGCGATCCACAGGGCTCATAAAGGTGTCCTCTATATAGATGAGATCAACACTTTAAGCCTGCAGTCCCAACAGCACCTTTTAACAGCTATTCAGGAAAAGAAGTTCCAGATAACGGGACAATCCGAAAGAAGCTTCGGAGCGATGGTCAAAACCGAGCCGGTGCCCTGCGACTTCATCCTGGTATCAGCTGGAAACCTAGATGCTCTTCAAGGCATGCATCCAGCATTGAGATCCAGGATAAGGGGTTATGGTTACGAGGTCTATCTAAATAGCACCATGGATGATACCGATGAGAACAGGAAGAAACTCATAAGGTTTGTTGCTCAAGAAGTGGTGAAGGACGGAAGGATACCCCATTTTGACAAGGGGGCGGTTGCGGAGATAATAAGGGAGGCACAAAGGAGGGCTGGCAGGAAGGGAAAGCTGTCTCTCAGACTGAGGGAGCTCGGTGGACTCATAAGGGTTGCTGGAGATATTGCATCCAGTGAGGGAGCGAAGGTCGTTACGAGGGAGCATGTTATAAGGGCTAAGGAGATAGCAAGATCTTTGGAGCACCAGGTTGCATCGAGGACGATAGAGACGAGAAAGGAGTACAAGTCCTTCAAGACGGAGGGGGCAGAAGTGGGCGTTGTCAATGGTCTCGCTGTATACTCTGCAGATCCATCTCTCAGCGAGTATGCGGGTATAGTCTTACCGATCGTTGCAGAAGTTACGCCTGCTGGATCGAGAGCTGAAGGTAGAATCATAGCTACTGGAAAGCTCGGAGAGATCGCCAAGGAATCTGTCCAGAACATATCTGCCATCATCAAGAAATACATGGGTAAGGATATATCTGATCACGACATCCATATCCAGTTCATCGGAACCTACGAGGGTGTTGAGGGAGACTCTGCCAGCCTTTCGGTGATAACTGCGGTAATATCCGCTCTAGAGAATGTGAAGGTCAGGCAGGATACCGCGATAACCGGCTCCCTTAGCATCAGGGGAAATGTCTTACCTGTTGGAGGAATAACTGCAAAGGTGGAGGCTGCGGCGGAGGCTGGACTCAAGAGAGTGATTATACCGAAATCGAACCTAAAGGATGTGCTCATAGATGAGAGATACAGGGACAAGATAGAGATCATACCGGTAGAGACCCTGAGGGAGGCATTGGAACATGTGCTGGTTGGAGATGGAAAGGAAGAGCTACTGGAGAAGCTCTCGAGGATGAGACCCCCGGAGGTTGTTGGAAAGGTTGAACTGGAATCGGAGAAGAGGATAGTGGAACCGAAGAAGTGATGGAATGATAGCCCTTTTCATAGGAAGGTTTCAGCCGTTTCACAAGGGTCATCTTGAGGTTGTGAAAAGATTCTCTGGAGAGTTTGACAAGATCATCATAGGCATAGGATCCTCTCAGTACTCGAATACGAGGGAAAACCCTTTCACCGCAGATGAAAGGAAGGAGATGATAGAGAGATCCTTGAGGGGAGAGGGTATAGATAACTTCGAGATTTATTTTATACCAGACATCCATGATTACTCGAGATGGGTTGAGCATGTCAGATCCATAGTTCCAAGGTTTGATGTTGTATTGGCTAGGAATCCCATAACGCTGAAGCTCTTCAAGGAGAAGGGGTTTAAGGTCATCAGGGTTCCTTTATTCCATGGAAAGAACTGCAAGGGAAGGTTGATCAGAAAAGCAATGGTATCTGGAGGAGACTGGAAGAGCTTCCTTCCCAAAGAGGTTGTGAGGGTGATAGAAGAGGTTAAAGGCGTTGATAGGTTGAGAAAGCTCTACATGGAATAAATTTAAGAAGGTGTTATTCTATCCATCATCATGGCTCTGCCATTAGACGTGCTACAAAAATCGATCAATCAGAGAACGATTCTTCTGTTGAAGGACGGAAGGATTCTAGAGGGAAAACTTTCAGGTTATGATGAACACATGAATCTGGTTTTGGAAGATACCGAGGAGAGGATCGAGGATACGAGAAAGAAGCTCGGGACAGTGATAATTAGAGGTAGCAACATCGTAAGCATATCTGTCGCTTAAGATTCAAAAATGAAGCGAAAACTTTATATATAGAATTTTGTTATTTACTAATTGGAAGGAACAGGGCTGGTAGTTGTTTGAGTGCATCCCATC
>QMTN01000020.1 GCA_003651105.1 Thermoplasmata archaeon | reverse complement strand
GATATCATGCTATCGTTGCTGTATCCAACACTCGATACAGCCTTGACCACCACGACCTCGCATTCCGGGCATATCCCTTCCATGCGATTCAAGAAACCTCCTTTGGAGAACAGGAGACCCGCTATGAAGGTTCCATGTCCGTCATCATCATAGAAGGAGCTCCTCCCGTTCACGAGATCCTTCCATGCAACAAATCTCTTCCCATCAAAATCGCCAGACTTCAAATCCACGCCGGTATCTATCAATCCTATCCTTATCCCTCTGCCCCTGAAACCGAGGTCGTGCAGTTCATCGATCTGCGTTACCTCAAAAACCCATCTGTTTCTTTCATTCGATATGCATCCACTTAGCAGAAACATCAGGATCAAGATCGGGATGATCCTCTCCACTCTAACCATCCTTGAGGTACACCCTCCTTCCAGATGAGTCTCTCTGGTAATGACCAAAATCCGCGCACCTTGCAAGGGTATCTCCATCGAATACGGGCCCCTCGATACAGACCCTCAATCCCTCACCTATACAGCACTGCCCGCAAAGACCGAGCCCGCACTTTATATATCTCTCGACCGATGCTTGGAAATCTACAGATCTCTCCCTGCATAAGTCCAGGATCTTCTTCATCATCATCTCGGGACCGCACGTTATGACCTGATCCACCTTGTTACTTTCGATGATCTCCTTGGCAACATCGGATGCCAGACCTTTCCTGCCAGCACTTCCGTCATCCGTCACCACCATCAGCTTACCGATCTTCTTCATCCTCTCCAAGAAGAAGAGATCTTCCCTGGTTCTGGCTCCGATCACCACGATGATATCCTTGCCCAGTTCTTTTGCCAGATCAACAGCAGGAGCTATGGATGCTATCCCGGTTCCTCCCGCAACAAACAGGATCCTATCGCCTTCTATCCTGAAACCGTTCCCGAGGGGTCCTCTTATCCCGATGATATCCCCTTCCCTCATTCCAAACAGCCTCTCCGTCGCATCACCGACCTTCCTGAAGGTTATCGATACCTCCTTGTCCAGGATCCTTGACACGCTCATCGGTATCTCATCGATGCCCGGTATCGTTATCATGAAGAACTGCCCTGGATCGATGCTACTCTCGAATGGGAAGAAGATGCTCTTCACATTCCTGTTCTCGCGCACAACCCTGGTTATCCTCACGAATCTCGGATAGTTCATTTCAGAGCGAGCCCCCTGAAGTCTTCGATGCTCGAGTAACCATTCCTCTCCATCCACTCCTCCATCTCCTTGCAGATCTTTCTGAATACGTCGATCCCTCTATAGAAGATGGCGCTTCCCACCTGCACCGCCTTGGCGCCCGCAAGTATGTACTCTATGGCATCCTCCCCCTTTTCCACGCCACCAGCACCTATGATTGGAATCTCGATCTCGCTGGCGAGCTCGTAGACGCATCTCACCCCTATCGGCTTTATCCCCCTTCCAGAGTATCCTCCAAACCTGTTGAAGAGAATGGGTTTTTTGGTTGATAGATCTATCTTCATGGCCTTTACCGAGTTTATCGCCACGATACCATCTCCACCTCCCTCTTCCACAGCCTTACCTATCTCCACGATATCGGCAACATTGGCGGATATCTTCGAGAACACCGGTATGGAAACGGATCTCTTCACCTCCTTCACTATACCTCTCACGAGATCTGGATCCGTACCGATCTCGAGACCATAACCCCTCGCATGGGGACAGCTCAGGTTAAGCTCGATTGCGCAAGCTCCATAACCTTGCATCCTTTTTGCAAGGATTGAGAAACTCTCAGCATCCCCGGCGAAGATGCTACCGATGACCGGTATCTCAAGCTCAACCACCTCCCTCATCTCCTCACCGAATTCATCGATACCCGGATTCGGCAGACCCATGGAATTGAGGATTCCGCACTCTATCTCCACCGCGGTTGGATTCGGATAACCCTCCCTCGGCTCCAATCCTATTGACTTCGTGACAACCGCACCCGCTCCGGATCTGTAGGCTCTTATCAGGGAGCCGGAGCACTCGCCCATCACGCCGGATGCGAGCATCGTCGGGTTCCTGAGCCTGAGTCCAGAGATCTCGATCTCCAGCATCCTCTCTAATGAATGGAAAATCTATATATAAAGAGATTTGATCCTCAAGCAATGCCCTACATCTCTACGACCTGGTTCGGCGTATTCCTGCACGATGGGAGGAGGATCTTAAAAAAGAAGCTTTTTCCAAAGGATCCGGAAAAGATATGCGGTATCCTGAAAGAGATATCATCCGGTAAGGTTCTGGAGGAGGAGGTTGAACTGGCGAAGGGCGAGGATGTATCAACAAGAGAGGAGAGGTTATCCGGGATAGCCAGATACTCAAAGAATGTACCCCATCTGGATATCGAGCCGACGGATTTTGGATTTGATCACGATTTACTGAGAGAGGCGCTCATCATGTTATCCAAGGATAAGGTGGAGGAGGAGCTCTGCAGGGAAGATTTGCAGGTTATACAGCTGATCAAGGGTTTGAAGGAGCTCAGGAAGATATCCAACCTGCTGATGGAGAGGATAGCTGAATGGAAGAACATCCCGGCCCATGAAGGGGTCGAGAGCTTGGAGGAACTACTGAAAGATGTGGAGAAGGTATCGGATGGGTTGAAGAAGAGGCTTGAGGAGAAGATGCATGCCATAGCTCCAAACCTGTGTAGCCTGATCGGCCCAACCCTGGGAGCGGAACTGATAGCCCTCGCTGGAGGACTGGAAAAGCTGGCTAAGCTACCCGCTTCAAGCATACAGATCCTCGGAGCGGAGAAGGCATTATTCAGGTACAAGCAGGGAATTGGTACCCCGCCAAAGCACGGCATCATCTTTAGATATCATCTGGTAAGATCCCTGAGAACGAAAAAGAGGGGAAAGATGGCGAGATTCCTGGCAAACAAGATATCCATGGCTGTGAGAGCCGATGTTTTCACGAAGAAGAGGATCGACGATGAGCTCGGGAGAGAAGTTGAGGAGATGTACAGTTCTCTCAAGAGGGATTGATCACCTTATCCTGCCGAAAAGTGATCTGATCAGAACGATGACCGGTATTATCTCCAGCCTTCCTATCCACATATTTAGGATGAGCATGAGCTTGACGGGAGGAGGAGTATCAACGCCCGTTATCCCAACAGACAGACCCACGTTTCCCTGAGCTGAGCAGACCTCGAAGAAGGCATCAACCGGGTTAATATCTGGTATGCAGTATAAGATCACCAGTACACCCAGAAACAGGAAGATTATCCACAGGAAAGATATCACCGCAGCCTCGTTGACTATCTCGAATGCATCCTGGTTGGATAGGGGTTTATCGCCGAGCTTGTAGACGAGTACCCTCTTTGGAGTTGATACCAGCTTCCTTATCCTCCATCCAACACCCTTTGCGAGCAGGATGGCTCTGAAGAGTTTTATCCCTCCGGCGGTTGAACCGGCTGCCCCTCCTATTATCATGGCGAGCGAAAGGATGAGCTTGGATGATGCACTCCAGCTCGATATATCTGCGGTGTAGAATCCCGTACATGTTATTGCAGAGATGAACTGGAAGATGTAAGCGGATAGGGATCGGTAACCCGAAGATAGCTGATGGTTGAAGATGAGGAGGAGGCTCACCCCCAGGATTATGAGGATGAGGAGAGCCTTTGTCTGGGGATCAGATAGGAACCTTTTGATCCTTCCCCTCAACAGATCGTAGTGGGTGGCAAAGGCTATGGCTCCAAGTAACATCAGTATGATGATGACGATCTGGGAATAGATACCGTAGGAGGATATGCTGTCATCGGTTACAGAGAAACCACCCGTAGATATTCCGGTCATGCAGTGGTTTATCGATCTCCAGAGGATTTCTCCATCTGAAACCCCTCTCTCAGTAATTATTCCAACTATCGAAAGTACAACTATGCCGAGTATGGTATATAAGAGATAGATCCACCATATGGATCTAACTGTCGATATTATGGACGGATGGATCTTCTGCTCTCTGCCCTCGGATTTATAAAGGGTGAAGGAGCCTGTACCGGGTCTTGCAAGTATAGCTAAGGTAAGGACGATAACCCCGACCCCTCCAACCCACTGGATAATCGTTCTCCAGAACTGCAGGGTGTGGGGGAGGTTGCTCTCGTTTGCAACCATGGTCAAGCCCGTTCCCGTCCATCCGGCGACGGACTCGAAGAGAGCAGAAAGGAAGTCCATCCCAGAGGTTATGCCAGATTCTGACATGTAGAGGAATGGTATGGATCCTATCACAGATACGATGAGCCAGCCGAGGGATGCGGTTATCATCGCCAACCTAAGGTTCGTCTCTCCGGAATTCTTGAACCCGAAGTAGAGGGGTAATCCCGCACCGAAGTAGACCATGGAAGTTAAAAGCATGGGTTTCAGCGCCTCATACTCGCCAAATACGAGGGGAATGATCAGAACCAGCAGGGGGACGAAACCAACTATTATCAGCAGTCCACCCAGGTCCCTGAGAACGATCTTCAGGGAATCGAGCATGCTGGGTTAAAGGTGAGGGGTTTAATTAGGTTTTCCCCTGGAGATCAGAAGGTTTAAAACAGCAGTAGATGATACGTCTGGAGATGAGAAAGAAACCTATCCTGTTCAGTTTGGAGAACTGCAAGAGATGCGAGTACGTGAAGAGCAGGATACCGGATGGAGTAGATATAGAGATAAAGACCTATCCCCACGATATAAAGGACTGGTCTCCGGAACAGCTTGCGGAGGCGTGCTACTATGAGGTTTACACAGATCTGCAGAGAACCGCTCCGATCCTCCTGCTTCCGGATGGAAGGAAGATAACAAGCGTTATAGAGATAAAGAATCTGCTGAAGGAACTCAAAGGGTAATGGTTTCTTCCCTCTCCGCCCCAACGGATATGATATTTATCGGAATCTCCAAGAATTCCTCTATGAACCTTACGTAATCTCTTGCCTCCTTTGGGAGGTCCTCGAAGGTTCTCGCCTTCTTCGTCATCCTCCATCCATCGAATTCCTCATAAACCGGTTTCAGATTCTCAAGGATTCTCAAATCCGAAGGAAACCTATCCAGGACCTCCCCACCATACTCATATCCAACGCATATCTTCACCTTTCTCAATCCATCAAGGACATCCAGCTTCGTCAGAGCAAGACCATCGATCCCGCAGATCGTGCACGCATGCCTCACAACAACCAAATCTAGCCAACCACATCTCCTTGCTCTGCCGGTTGTCGTCCCGAACTCCCCTCCCTTCATCTGGAGATGCTTACCTATATCATCTCTGAGTTCCGTTGGGAAGGGTCCTCCACCAACTCTGGTGGTGTATGATTTCACAACGCCTATTATCTCATCTATGTATCTCGGACTTATCCCGGAGCCGGTACATGCATTTCCAGCTACGGTATTTGATGATGTCGTGTATGGATAGGTTCCGAAGTCGACATCCAGCATAACGCCCTGCGCACCCTCAAGCAGGATCTCCTTTCCCTCCCTCACCGCCTTGTTGAGCTCATAGGATGTGTCCTTCACGAACTCCCTTATCTTCTCACCATACTCGAGGTATCTTCTGGTGAGATCCTCAATATCCAGATCGAAGTCCACTCCATAAACCTTCATCAGCTCCCTCTTCACCGGAAGGATCAGTTCCATCTTCTCCCTGAGTACATCCTCATCCAGAAGGTCTCCCACCCTTATTCCCCTCCTCGCAACCTTGTCGCTGTAGCATGGCCCTATCCCCCTTCTCGTTGTCCCTATCCTTTTCCTTCCAAGATACTCCTCCTCAGCCCCATCCAGAAGCTTGTGATAGATCATCACGACATTTGCTCTATCGCTCACCATCAACTTCGGTTCAATGTTCTCGCTTCTTAACCTTTCGATCTCATCAATCAAAACCTCGGGATCCACGACTACGCCGTTCGCTATCACTCCAATCTTTCCCCTGATAACCCCCGATGGTAGAAGATGGAACCTGTATACCTTTTTCCCTATCTTCACGGTGTGCCCCGCGTTGCTTCCTCCCTGAAACCTGACAACTAGATCGACGTCCTTGCAAAGGTAATCGACGATCTTTCCCTTACCCTCATCCCCCCACTGTGTCCCGATAACAACCCTTACGCTCAATAAGTAGCACCTCTACTTTTTCTCTTCTTCGGAGAGCAGACCTCTCCTGATCTCTATGACCGATACCTCCTTTGGCTTCAGGGTTTCCTTGAAAACTGGAAGGGCATCATATGGATTCACCCTGGATCCGCATGTGAAGATATCAACCGCAGCGTATCCAAACTCCGGCCATGTATGAATGGATAGATGGGATTCTCCTATTATGGCTATACCGCTCACTCCATGAGGGTTGAACCCATGAACCTCAACACCTATCAAGGTAGCCTTGCATGCATCCACCGCTGATTTCAGCATCTCTCTAATAACGTCCTTGTCATTCAAGTTAGTACAACCCTTCATCTCAATCAGCAGATGCCTTCCTATGGCATCTATCGATGTCCTTGCTGTATTCTGGTTTGCGTATCTCAAAACCATCTGTACTCCCTCCCTGTAGTTTTTAAATGGTACTAGCAGAGAGAAACATCTTTTATTTTTAAATTTTTCTGTCCGACCTCGATGATTATCCGCAAACGTTTTTAAGATGATCCTCGTTAAGATTATCCGGGCGCCAGGAGCAGGTGGGCGGCTGACGGTGGAGAGCTTGGCTCTCCGCTGAGGAAAGTCCCCCCTCACTCCGGGCCGGGGAACCGCGCAAGCGGTAGGGGCGAGAGCCCCTAGCAGGGGAGCAGAAACGGCACAGCCGGTAGATAATGCGATGATGGATTCGATCCTGAGG
>QMTN01000019.1 GCA_003651105.1 Thermoplasmata archaeon | reverse complement strand
TGAGTATACGGATATCCCTCCGGAACGTACCTCACATCTATCCTTGCTTTGATCCTTCCCACGGGCAACTCCCTCTTGACGAAAACACCATGATATAGCTCAAAAGCCCTTCCCCTTGCATCAACTATCCTCTCCTCCTCAAAGCTACCTTTATCCGAATGTATCCTATACCTCTTGATCAGAATCTCGAAATCCTTACACTGGCTAGACATAAACCTCCTGAAAATGAGGTCATAGAGAGCAAGATGCTGTCTGGTCAGGTTTTCTGGCGTTATCACCTTCTCGTAGATCATCCTCTGTATCATGTACCTGTCCCAGGATCTCGTCGGTCTAATGCACTCATGAGCTCCCTCACCTGTACCCTTCAGATCCCAGGTTCTGCCTCTGAAATCTTCACCCAGATACTCCCTTGCTATCCTCAAACCGACATCGCTCACTCTTGTGGAATCGGTTCTATGGTATGTTATCAGACCATTCTCGAAAAGATCCTGGGCCAGTTTCATCGTATCCAGGGATGAGAGCTTCAGTATCCTTCCCGCATCCTTCAGTAGCTCATCTGTAGTATAGGGTGGCGGAGGCGAAACCTTCTTCCTGTCTTCGGATACTAACTCTATATCGAGCTCGATATCTCCGCTCGCATCCCAATCTACATCGAGACCCAATTCTTTAATGAAACCCTTCCTCACCCTCTTCCTGTACTTCCTGTCCTGCTCGATTATCCAGTCCAAAACCGGAGTCTGAACCCTGCCTGCAGATAGGTTCATCCTGTGGAAAACCTTCCAGAGCTTCTGGGATAAAACAAAGCCTATCCACCTGTCCTCTATCCTCCTGACTATCTGGGCTTTTATCCTGTTCATGTCCATGTCTCTAAGATTCGATAAGGCATCCCTTATCGCCCTGGGCGTAACCTCGTGAAACTCCGCTCTCTTGACATCGGCGAGCGGAGATAAAAGGTTGTAAAGATCCCATGCTATCTTCTCCCCCTCCGCATCCGGATCAGTACCTACGATAACGAGGCTCACCTTGGATGATAATCTCCTGAGATCCTCTATCCTATCCCTCGAGTCTATAACTTCCTCGCTTCCGCACCTCGGGCATGCTCCTTCTTGGGTGAACTGGTAGTTGCATGATCTGCATCTCTTTATAGAAGCGTATACCGGCACAAAATCCTCTCCTGTCTCGACGCCATGGAATCCCCTCTCCACGGAAAGATCAACAATATGCCCCAGGCAGGCTGTCACGAGGAGGATGTACCTTTCTGTTGGCACTTCATAGACTATTATGCTACCATAAGACTTGATGCTCGGCCTTCCAAAGAACCTCGATATGAGCTTCGCCTTCGTTGGACTCTCAACGATCAACATGGCTGGTTTTATCGCATCCTCGTACTCACCCCTGATCCTGCTACCATCGATCTCTCGCTTCAGCTTATCTATGTCTATCTCTTCCAAGTTCTTTATCTCTATATCGTAGTATGATGCTCTCTTGCTGAATGCATTGATCAGTTCCTCATTGCTCTCGAAGATGAAAGAAGCTCCCTTCGTCAGCCCCCTCTCCGTCAGCCTCGATGCCCTTCCCGATCCCTGAATGTATGTCCTGACATCCGGGAAGATGATTTTCTCCCCATCCACCACGAGATCCTCGCTCTTCTCCTTCCTTGAAACCTCTCTTATCACCTCCTTCAGCCTCTCAAAACTTTCCGGATCCCTATCTATTTTGGGAAGAATGGGTAAGAATTCCCTCACCTTTTCGTTCCCCTTGAAAGAGAGCGCGATTATCCTGAGCAGGGAAGGCGTGACCTTATCGTAGCTGAACTTTAGGGATGGCAGACCTATGAAGATGACATACCTTATCCTGTAGGGCAAGTCCAGACCCCTTACCAGTGTACCATAGTATGATGCGGTTCCTATGAGGAAATCAACCTCCCCTCTCTCAAACCGCTCGTAGTCGTTCTTCCTTTTTGAGATCGCTATACCTATATTGAACTCGCTTGATAGCAGATTCTGATATCTCTCAGCATCCTCTGCCGTCCTGGCATAGATCAGACCTCCCTTCCCCATCATCCTCATGATTTCCTTTATCCTCTCGATATCCTCCCTTCCGGCAAACACGTCATCTATGTTCCTTACCGTGAAGAAAGAGGAACCAACATCAAAATTCAGGAGCTCTCTGAAGAGCCTCGTTGCTTTTCCTTTCTTGGCGGTAGCTGTAGATACCATGAGCACACCCCTGCTCTCTCCGGTCCATCTATCTCCAACCTTCCTGAAACCAAGGAGATGGAGGATCCTCCAAACATTTCTCGATCCCTTCAGTATGGCATCGACATCATCGACGAAGATGAAATCGAAAACCACGCTTTCTATGAGATCGAAGTTCTTTGACAGGAACTGGGTTGTCGTTACCAGGATGTCGAACCCTTTCCTTTCCAACAATCTGACAAAGGATCTTTTCTCCTCTTTCCTCATCCCTCCATGGTAGAATGCGACCCTTATCTCCCCATCATCGTTCTTACCCAGGGATCTACCTATCGATCCGGCGAACCTCTCCAAGTTCTCTATGCATTGCTTAACCAACAGCTTCGTTGGAACGATCACATAGCTCTTCTTACCTTTCAGTGATAGGTAAAGAGAGAAAACAAGTCCGAAGGCTGTCTTCCCTATCCCGGTGGGGGCAACCGCAGCGAAACTCTCCCCGCTAGACACTCTCCTGATCCAGAACCTCTGTATCTCCCTCGGCTTGCCAATGACCTTCTCAAATAACCTCTCTATCTCCTTCTCCTCTTCAGATTGGTAAGAGTTGGAAATGGGGATGCCCTTCTTCAAGCACCTTCCGGCTAGGATTTCTTCATCGACCAGCTCTCCATTGCAGACCGGGCATAGGTTTTCGTAGATTACCGGTATCATTACCCGACAATCCTCTTTATCTCCTTTAATACTTCCGCCGGAGAGCCGAGGAGGGGTTTCATCTCATCCACGATCGTCTTGAATGGCTTACCCTTGATAACGATCCCTCCGATCCTGTCGCAGAGTTGCTCTTTCTTGATCGGGAAATCCATGCCCCTCAATCTCATCAAAACCCTGATCGCCCAGTCGACGCCCAGGACTTCGAGCTCACCTTCCTTGAGGGTTATCCTCTTCTCCCTCTTCACCCTCTCATAAGCCAGCTTCGCTATGCCTCCGGCCTTGTGCTCATCCACCTTCTCTATCTCTCCCTTTATGAACCTCTCAACCTCCTTTGCGTCCGCTCTGAGTATATTCTGCACGGTCTGCGGAGCTAATCCGAGATCAAACGCTATCTCTTTGTGGGTCTTCATCAGCTCCTCCTTCATCACCACCGCATAGGCTGCCTCAGCCAAGCTCGGTAGCCAGGTCAGATTCCTGTACTCTATGAGTTTCCTCAGACCCCCGAGTATATTTATCGATTCCTGAAAGACCTGCTCAGCCATGGCATCTATATCGATATCCCTCACAGCCTTATCTATTACCTCCATCTCCACCACCTCTCACCAAATCCTCCAGAGGAGAAACGATCTCTATGGTTCCACCCTCACTTATGTTAAAGACCCATGTTCTGGTATCATGCCCGGTGAGCCTGCAACCATCGATCCTTATGGTTCTTATAACGCTACCTATCGGTAACTTGTACGTTGACATCTCCCACCTGCTCTCTATCAATTTCTTATCCAGGACTATACTGCCATCCACTATGTGAGCAACCGCAAGACCTCCCGCCGCCTCAGCCGTTTCTGCACCCTGGGCAGACCTTTTCTGGGATACGAAGATGGAGGTCTGCCTCCATTTTTTGAGGAAATTAAAGAACTGCCTCACTATCTGTCGCGCCATCATCTCCTTGTGCTCGTATAATCCCGTTATGCTGTCTATGATTACATTGTTCGTCTGTTTTTCCTTTATCGCGTATGCCATCGTATCCATCAATGCTCTCGGATCCTCTCTCAGCTCGGCATTCTCCGATGCATCCACAACGATGATATTGCTGGATATCCTCTCGAAATCCAGACCAAGGTAAAGGGACTTGGTCTTCAGAGATGTGTAGAGGAAGTTTGCCGGCGATTCGACGGTGACAAAGAGAACCTTATACCCTTGATTTGCCTGGTGCAGGGCGAACTGTTCAGCTAATAGGCTCTTCCCGCTATCAGGTATTCCGGTCAGGTTTATTATGGAAAGATACGGTATGCCACCCAGCGGTTTCTTTACAGGTCTGCCACCCTCGAAGTCAACCTTCCAGAACATCTCATCTAGTTTGGTTCCGGTTGGCACGCCGAAGAGCTTGGGCGCCTTCTCCTTGAGTTCGTCTAGCTCATAGTACTTCCTGTCCTCTCTCTTCATCCCACCACCTCAATTATTTAAATAGAGTAGATGAGTAGTTATATAAATAATTTGCGTACAACTTTACAGCTGATGGATCGAATCCATCCACGACAGTAACCTTAAAATATCAATCCCAACCTACCTTCTTTGAAATGATAACGAGAGAGGAAGCCCTAGCTCTCGTCAGGAGGTACGTCAAGAACGAGAAGCTGGTGAAGCATAGCCTAGCTGTAGAAGCCATAATGAGGGGTCTCGCCAGAAGGCTGGGGAGGGATGAGGAGATATGGGGACTGACCGGCTTGCTCCACGATCTGGATTACGAGTATACTCGAGATGATCCAACGGAGCATGGCATAGTGACTTGCGAGATGTTGAAGGGACTGGTTCCAAATGAGATACTTTCCGCGATAAGGTCTCACAACTACAGGCATACCAGCCACCTGCCAGCAAAAACCTTGGATAAAGCCCTGATAGCTGCGGATGCGGTTTCCGGCTTGATAGTGGCGACAGCCCTGGTTATGCCTTCCAAGAAACTATCGGAAGTGAAGGTGGAGACCCTCATGGAGAAGTTTGACGATAAGAGTTTCGCAAAAGGTGTTGATAGGAGCAAGATAAGCATCTGTTATGATTTTGGAATACCCCTGAAGGAGTTTCTCGAGATCTCTTTGAAATCTTTGCAATCCATAGCTGAAGACCTGGGTCTGTAGGTGCTAATATGAGAGAGGATGAGGTGACCGAGCAGGAGGAATATCTGCGAACCCCTCTTCCGAGGAGAGAGAATGGGGAGATGTTTGGTATCGTGGATCAGATGATGGGTGGATCGAGAGCTAGGGTAATATGTGAGGATGGAAAGGTGAGGTTAGCCAGGATACCTGGCAGGATAAAGAGGAAGCAGAGGATAAGGAATGGGGATCTGGTTATAATAAAACCGTGGGAGGTTGAGGATGAAAAGGCAGATATAGTTTTCAGGTATACCCATATCCAGGCCTCGAACCTGAGCAGGAGAGGTATCTTGCCCAAAGAATTAGATGTGTTCTGATATGGATGTGGACGAGGACATTTTGAGAGAGATAGATAGGGAGATTCAGGAGATAAAGAGCAGGATAGGTATAGATAGGAAGACCCTGAACGAGGTATTTGATAGACCGACGCTCCTTGCATTTGGAAAGCTCATCTCTGACAGGATCATAGAGTACGTCGATTTTCCGATATCAACTGGCAAGGAGGCGAACGTCTTCAGGGCTCTCTCTCCCAGAGGAAAACTGATAGCGGTAAAGGTTTACAGAATAGCGACATCGAACTTCAGGAGGATGATCTACTATATCCAGGGTGATCCGAGGTTCTCGACGATGGAGAGGAACAAGAGAGAGATCGTTCACCAATGGGTTAGGAAGGAGTTCAAGAACCTTGAGATTCTAAACAAGCTGGGAATCCCGGCGCCTTCGCCAATAAGGGCGTGGAAGAATATACTTGTTATGAGCTATATAGGAGATGAATATACTCCCGCTCCGCTCTTGAGGAACGTCAAGCTGAAGAGACCGAGAAAGGTCTACGATGAGATCATGGGTTACATAGAGAGGATGTATCTCGATGGTGATCTCGTTCACAGCGATCTGAGCGAGTACAACATCCTTTACTTCGATGAGACTCCCTATCTCATAGATCTAGCGCAAGCGGTAGTTACTGAGCATCCCATGGCGATGGTGTTTCTGTGGAGAGATATCAAGAATATGGTTAATTACTTCAGAAAGTATGATATAGAAGGTGATGCAGAAAAGATCTTTGATGAGATCATCAAGAAGGGTGGAGAGGTAGCATGAGATTCGTCAGGATACCCAGGGACAGGATAGGTGTGCTGATCGGTCATAAGGGAGAGGTCAAGGAAGAGATAGAGAGGCTGACCAAGACGAGGCTGAAGATAGATTCGAGATCCGGAGATGTTCAGATAGATGATTCGAGGGTAGACGATCCCCTTGCGCCGATAAAGGCCGAGAATATAGTTACAGCTATAGGCAGGGGTTTTTCTCCGGAGCACGCGTTCAGATTACTCGATGATGATGCTTACTTCATCTTATTTGATCTGAGGGACTATGTCGGAAGGAAGGAGAACCACATAAGGAGGGTGAAGGGAAGGATAATAGGTAGGGAGGGGAGAACTAAAAGGATACTGGAGAATATGACGGACTCGATAATATCTGTTTATGGTCATACCGTCGCGGTGATAACAACCATAGAATATTTGGAGGTGATAAGGACAGCCATAGAGATGCTGATAAATGGAAGCAAGCATGGCACGGTTTACAAATACCTGCAGAGAAAAAGGAGAGAGATAGAGATGGGTTATCAGGGAAACTGGTAAACCTTTTATGGTAAAACTACATTTTAGCTAATGCGCCGCCGCCTTAGCTCAGCTGGTGGAGCACTCGGCTGTTAACCGAGAGGTCGCCGGTTCGAATCCGGCAGGCGGCGCTCCCTTCTTTGCCCAATAGCTATGAGAATCCAGTTTGCTAGGTACTTCGAAATTTTTTGTGGATAAGTAAGGTTCCTATCCTGAGGCGTGATATATAAT
>QMTN01000018.1 GCA_003651105.1 Thermoplasmata archaeon | reverse complement strand
CATCTACGTTAATGTACCCGTTGGATTGAGTATGGATCAGCAGAGAGAGATCGTCAGGGTGATAAACTCGATAGCAGAAGAAACTTCCATACCCGGAGGGAAGGTTTATCCTCTCACCGGTGCAACAGCCATGAATGTTGCGATAAACGATCTCCTCTTTGATCAGCAGATGAATTCCCTCTTCATATCCCTGCTCTTCGTCTTTGCAACCCTGATAATCCTCTTCAGGTCATCCCTCTATGCCTTTCTAACCATCATCCCGATCATCTTTGTTCTTCTCCTGGAACCTGGCATCCTGATATCTATGGATGTATCCTTATCCGTGGTAACCATATCTATTGCATCTATCATAGTTGGGACTGGCATAGATTATGGAGTGCATGTAACGAAGAGGTATCTGGAGGGGATTGAAGAAGGGTTGAACAGGGAGGAGGCGATGGAAAAGGCTATCGAGAAAACCGGATTATCTCTGGTTGAAGCATGTCTCACAACGGTTGCGGGTCTTTTATCGGTTTACTTTGTGAACGTGCCCGCCCTCCAAGAGTTCATTAAGGTGGTTATCTCTATGATCATCCTATCCCTTCTGGGTGCGGTATTCTTCATGCCATCTATCTACCGCGTAAAAGAGAGGAGATCAGTTTCGACAGGAAGATGAGAGAGATCGCGATCATTATCATGGATAGGAGCAGATCCTCGATGATACCATAATCCATGTAGATCTTTATTAGAAACAGAGAGAGGAGCAATGGCAGGATTATGAAGAGCAGGCAGATCAACCTCTCAAACAGGCTATCACCCCAAGATATCTGGTATTATCTCCCTTGGCAGGATGGATGGACCCATAAGGAAGTAGATGATGATCAGGAATATCGCTGGAACGATCTGAGTGAGCAGATCATCATCAAGATACCTGTTCTTCTTCAACTCACTCAACACTAGCAGGGATGCAGAGATCAAGGATACCTGGATGGATATCTCGGATGTTAACCAGACCGAGTAGAAGATTAGGAAACCTATACCAAAGCCCAAAAGATAGGCGAGCAAAAAGTATTTCCTCCTCACCTCCCCTATCACGGGATCAACCAGGGCTGATGATACTATGCACGGTATCGCTATCTGTTGGGGAAAGAGCAGGAGTAAGATGCATGTTCCGATGCCAAAGTAGATGTAACTTCCGAATCTAGATGTCTCGTATTCCCTGAATCCTGAAGGGCTTATCGCCCTTTTCATCCTGTAGAGATCAAGGAGTACCAAGGTGAGAAGGATGGATACGATGAGAAGCCTCTTTGCAAAACCCATTATTCCGGCTTCCGAGATAAAATAGTAGGATATGGAAACCGTGGCAAACACGTGAGCGGATCTCCTGTACCATCTTTCAAACCCTTCCATCCGATCACTTTTCAAATATCTTTATACCCTCCCTCGTACCAGCAATAACCACATCTGCCATATCAACAAAGAGCCCTATCTCAACTATACCCGGTATCTTATCGAGTTCCCTCTCAACCTCCTCTGGATCCTCTATGCCGGATGGGAACTCGCAATCCAGTATGTAGTTCATATTATCTGAGGTGAAGGGATTATCGTCGCTCATCCTCAGCTCAGCCTTACATCCAAACCTTTCTTCTATCTTCCTTTTTGTCGGATACCATCCGAATGGTATCACTTCCACAGGAAGAGGAAAGGATATGCCGAGCTTCTGAACGAGCTTGGACTCATCAACTATTATCACCTCTCTCCTCGATGAACTCGCAACGATCTTCTCTCTCGTTAACGCACCGCCTCCGCCCTTTATCAGGTTGAGATCTGGATCAACCTCGTCGGCTCCATCTATGGTCAGGTCTATCTCCGGGTGATCCTTGAGGGTCGAGAGAGGTATACCGTGCTCTTTAGCTATATTCTTTGTCCTGTGCGACGTCGGTATGGCAAGGATCTCCATCCCTTCCCTCTTAATCTTTTCCCCCAGCCTCGGTATGAAGTACTCGACCGTCGATCCGGTACCGAGACCAAGGATCATTCCATCCTCCACATACTCCAGTGCCTTTTCTGCAGCCATCCTCTTCATATCCTCTCTATCCAATCTCAACACCATTTCACTAATCTGGGTTTGGTACAAAAATTTATACCATCGATCACCATTACTTTAAAGGATGCTGGCAGTATGTCCCGATCATGGATACTACAGGGGGGAGTTCTGCCCGAAGTGTGGCAAGAAGGGAAAGTTCCTCATGAGCGATAAGGAGATGGATATCCTGAGCAGATTGCTAACCGGGTTGTTGAGGCATTTTCCAGATAAACTGAACCTGAGGATAGATGGCAGGGGATGGGTTGATATAAAGGAGTTGCTGGATGCATTGAAGATAAGTCGTTCCGGCTTCCAGTGGCTCAGGGAAGAGCATCTCAGGGCGCTCGTCGAGACGGATCCAAAGGGGAGGTATCAGATATATGGTGGAATGATAAGGGCAACCTACGGTCATACCATAGAGGTGAAGCTCGATGATCTACCTGAGGCTGAGGTTGATGTCCTTTACTATCCGGTAACCAAGGAGGAGCTCGAGTTCATCTTAGAGAGCGGTCTCCATCCAAGTGATAGGAGGAAGGTGCATCTGAGCGGAAGCATTGAGAAGGCGATGGAAGCTGGGAAGGTGAGGACAGAAAACCCGGTTATCTTAAAGATAGATGCGAGGAAGGCAAGGGAAGATGGTGTGAAGATATATAAAGCTGGGAAGGACGTTTATGTGACGGACTTTGTTGATAAGAAATATATATCTCTGCTCGATGAGAAGGCATAACATCTATAAAGAGCTTTTTATTTTCTAATACCTGGGGCTCGTAGCTCAGCCAGGTAGAGCGACAGGCTCTTAACCTGTTGGTCAGGGGTTCGAATCCCCTCGAGCCCGCTAACCTATAACCACTAGAACCGTATCATTGACCACCAAGAACTCCACGAGATCCTCTCTTTCCTTTAACTTTTTAAGCAGGGCTTGATCGAGAACATGGTAGAACCTTCTCGTCTCCCTGCTACCCATCTCAGACCAAGTACTTATCTCTATGGTATCCTCGTCAAAATCCCTGACCGCGCCGTATACGGTGTAGGAACTCACCCTTATCCTGAAGTTACACTTGTTACACTCCAGATAGGTATCGTATACCGCTCTATAACCCGTGTATCTCGGTGGAAGGTAAACGAGGGTGAGATGCCCTCCACACCTCGGGCAAACCATTATCTCCTTTCCGCTCAAAATACCCTTCAACGTATCCAAATCCTTATCCTTCAACATCTTCCTTATTTTCCTCCAAGAATACATATGCGGGTATACCTTTTTAAAGACTTTGGTCATCAGCAAAATCTATTACCAAGAAAACCCATGCGGAAAGGATGATCATCGTAAAGCTCGGGGGAAGCGTCATAACGGATAAGAATAGGGAGAACACCGCGAGGAAGAGGGTTATCAAGAGGTTGATTCAAGAGATAAAGAAAGCTGACAGAAGGATCATTCTCGTGCACGGCGCAGGCTCCTTCGGGCATATCCATGCTGAAAGGTATCATTTGGATAAAGGCTTCGAGAACGAGGAACAGCTGAAGGGCTTCTCCATAACCCATCTCAACGTCAGAAGGCTCAACAGGATAATCATCGATTGTCTTCAACGGCAAGGTATCCCTTCCATTTCCATACCTCCTCTATCGGTGGTGGAGATGAGCGATGGGAGGCTGAGGTATATCTCTACTGGATGCTTTGTGAGGGCTTTATCCCTGAACCTCACTCCAGTAACCTTTGGAGATGTGGTTTTCGATGAAAGGAGGGGATTCTCCATATGCTCCGGAGATATGCTGGTTCTGGGATTATCGAGATACTTTGAACCGGAAAGGGTGATATTCGTTATAGATGAGGATGGGATCTTTGATAAGGATCCGAAACTGCACGGGAATGCGAAGCTCCTGACAACCATAGATTACAGGGATCTGCCCTCTTCAAGCGAGATGGTTTATCCAGACGTGACAGGTGGGATGGGGGGAAAGATAGAGGTCATAAAGAGGCTGGCGGAGCAAGGTACGGAAGTTGTCGTGGTAAACGGTAATAAAAGAGGTAGGTTATACAGATCCCTGAAAGGTGAGAGGGTTAAAGGAACCCTTGTTACTGGAGGATAACATGAACCAGATCGAGAGGAGAAAGGAAGAACATGTTGAGATAGCCTTGAGGGAAGACGTCAGGGCAGATCACAACTTCTGGGATGATGTGAGGCTGTACCATAATGCCCTTCCAGAGATGGACATAGATGATGTTGATACCTCGATGACCCTTCTCGGAAAAGAGCTCGACCTACCCTTGATAATATCCGGGATGACCGGAGGTTACAGGGGAGGGAAGAAGATAAACGAGACCCTGGCAAAGGTTGCTGAAAGCTATCGGATAGGGATGGGTGTGGGCTCGCAGAGATCTGCTCTGGAGAATAGAAAACTCGAGGATACCTACAGCGTGATCAAGGATTTTGATATACCTCTGAAGATAGCAAACATAGGAGCCTCCCAGATCGCGAGATGGAGCAGGAAGGAGCTCTTAGAGAATGTAGAAAGGATGATAGGGATGATAGATGCAGATGCCTTGGCGATCTGCCTCAATCTCCTGCAAGAAGTTATCCAGCCGGAAGGCGAAGCTCACGCAAAGGGCTGTATCAAATCCATGGAGATCATATCAGATGAGTTCGATGTGCCGATAATAGCGAAGGAGACCGGTGCTGGCATATCTGGAGAGGTTGCCAAGAGATTGATCAAGGTTGGCATATCTGCGATAGATATAGGAGGGTATGGAGGGACAAACTTCGCAGCCATAGAGTATCACAGGGCAAAAAGGATGAAGAACTGGCTGTACGAAAGACTGGGAAAAACATTCTGGGAATGGGGTATCCCGGCACCGATATCCCTCATGGAGGTTTCAGATGCTGTGAGGGGTAAGGTGGAGATAATAGCTAGCGGAGGCATAAGAAACGGACTGGATATCGCCAGATCCATAGCCCTTGGCGCGGATTGCGCTGGTATGGCATATATCTTATTGAAGAAGGCTGTCGAGGGACTGGATCCCGCGATGAGGGAGATGGAGGCGATAAAACACGAGCTCAGAACAGCCATGTTCCTCACCGGCTCGAAGGAGATAGAGGATCTTAAGAGGGTAGAGGTGGAGGTATGGATCTGATGGAAAGATTTGGGGAGAGGATCGAGGAGGTTGAGAGGGAGATGGAGAGATTGCTGGAGATCAAAAAGCCAGAGAACCTCTACGTGGCAGCGAGACACCTGCCCTTGGCTGGTGGCAAAAGGTTGAGACCGCTTATATCCATCCTGTCCGCAGAGGTTGTTGGTGGAGAATGGAGGAAGGTCGTGCCCTTCTCTGTATCTCTGGAACTCTTGCACAACTTCACCCTGGTTCATGACGATATCATGGATAGGTCGACGATGAGGAGGGGCGTCGAAACTGTTCACGTCAAGTTTGGAGAGGATACAGCCATAATAGCTGGGGATATCCTCTTCGCGAAGGCGTACGAATCTCTACACAACCTCGATGTTGATCCAGTAATTTTCAAGAGGCTTAACCTACTGCTCACAACCTGTATAGAGGAGATATGTGAGGGACAGGAGATAGATATGGAGTTTGAGGGAAGAACAGACATAACCGAGGAGGAGTATATAGAGATGATAAACAAGAAGACCGCAGCCCTTTTCTCCTGTTCGGCTGAGGGAGGAGGGATAATAGGCGGAGGGAAGGATGAGGAGGTAAAAGCTCTATCCAGATATGGAAGATACTTTGGTTTGGGTTTCCAGATTTGGGATGATTACCTGGATCTCAAGGGTAGCGAGAGGGAGTTTGGGAAAAGGATAGGAAATGATATCAGGGAGGGAAAGAAGACCCTGATGATCATCCATGCCCTCTCAAATGCCGATCAAAGGGATAGGGAGAAGATCCTGTCGATCCTGGGAAAGAAGGACGCCAGCAACGAAGATATCAAGGAGATCGTGGAGATCTTGGAGAGGATCGGATCCCTGGATTATGCTAAAGAGAGGGCGATGGAGTTTTCCAGGAAAGCAAAGGAAAGCCTCTCTAATCTACAGAATAACGAAGCCAGATCCAGCCTCGAGGAACTCGTAGATTACTCGATTAGCAGGAGAAGGTAGTCATGGAAGAGCTTGAGAGGTTGATAAGGAAACACGCCCTCAGGAATGCGATCCAGCACGAGGGGAAGGCGAGCAGTAAATCCGTGATCGGGAAGGTTCTGGCGGAGAGAAGGGATCTGAAGGATAATATAAGCGTGGTTGTAGAGATCGTTAACAGGATCGTTGATGAGATAAACCAGCTTGATATCGAGGAGCAGAGGAGATTACTGGAAGAGATCGAGCCCAAGCTCTTGATCAGGGAGAAGAGGAAGAGAGAGATATCCCTCCCGCCTTTACCGGATGCAGAGCACGGAAAGGTTGTTACGAGATTCCCTCCGGAACCAAACGGCTATCTGCACATAGGTCATGCAAAGGCTGCCTTCATAGATTATGAGTATGCCAGAATGTACGATGGGAAGTTCATCCTGAGGTTCGATGACACCAATCCGGAGAACGAGAGCGTAGAGTTCTATGATGCCCAGAGAGAGGATTTGAGATGGCTCGGTATAGAATGGGATCTGGAATACTGCACATCCTCAAATCTAAAAATACATTACAAACTCGCCGAGAAGCTGATCCAGCAGGGCGACGCATACGTTTGTCTGTGCGAGCAGAGCAAGATAAGGGAGAACAGGTTCAGGGGTATAGCGTGCGAGTGCAGGGAGAGAGATAGGAAAGAGAACCTCTCCCTATGGAGGGAGATGCATAAAGGTATGGAGGAGGGTGAGGCGGTACTCAGGTTGAAAGGAGATATGCAGAGCAAGAATACCGCGATGAGAGATCCCACGCTCTTCAGGATAGTCGATGCTGAGCATCCATTGCAGGGATACAGATACAGGGTCTGGCCGACCTACGATTTTGCGGGAGCAGTAGAAGATTCCCTATCTGGAGTTACTCATCCATTCAGAACCAAGGAGTATGAACTGAGGGATGAGGTGTACTTTTATCTGCTTGAAAAGCTGAACCTGAGAAAGCCCCATTTGATGGAGTTCTCGAGAT